>JAVHPP010000073.1:0-13775 GCA_036170655.1 Candidatus Zixiibacteriota bacterium
GCCAAGAGGGCATTTTTCAAAGGAGACACGCTGTTCACAAGGACCCCGTTGAATGGTCCGATCATGTTTTACATCGCGATGGCTGCCGTCGCAACGTTGATCGGCGTGTTGGAGGGACGCGTGAAGGGAATGACCGGCTTCTTTTTCCTTCTCAAGTACTACGAGTACGTCTTGATCTATTTCATGGTGGTGAGTTCGGTGGAGACGGAGAAGCAAGCGAAGAATCTTCTGATCGCCAGCCTGGTGACCTGTTTTTTTGTTTCACTGTTTGCGATCTCGCAGATTCCAGGCGGAGAAAGAGCATCGGCGCCTTTCGAAGGAGAAAACGGAGAGCCCAACACGTTGGGCGGGTATCTCGTCTTCATGCTGTCGATCGTCACCGGGCTTATTTTGACTCCCGGGTCACTGCGGCGGCAGTGGACCCTGTATGTGCTCCTCGTGCTGGGGGCCATTGGGTTGTTCGCAACGCTTTCTCGGTCTTCGTTTTTGGCGGCAGGAGTGGTGGTGCTGGTTCTTTCCGTGCGCCTGCTGCGCCGGAAGCCGATTATTGCTCCGATTATCCTGATCGCTCTACTGACCATTCCGTGGTGGGCACCCGAAGCTGTTAGCGATAGGATCCTCTTTACGTTTTCCCAACCCGTGACAGAGGGGCAGATCCGTATTGGCGCCGTCCGAGTAGATACCTCAACTTCGGATCGGCTCCGCTCGTGGCAGCAGGGAGCGCAATATTGGCAGTCCTATCCAATTTTTGGGATAGGGGTGACGGGTGGGCCATTTATGGATGCGATGTATCCCCGCGTTCTGACCGAGACGGGGACGGTGGGTCTTGTAGCGTTTTTCATTCTCATCGGAGCCTTGTTCCGCATGGGATGGTCGGCGTACCGGCAGGCAAAAGATCCCTTTCCACGGGGTCTCGCAATGGGGTTTCTGTTGGGGCTTGCGGGCCTGCTTGTCCACGCCGTGGGGGCCAACAGTTTTATCATCGTCCGGATCATGGAACCATTTTGGCTGGTGGCGGCCTTAGTGGCGAGGGGCTTGACTCTCAGTCAGGCCGCTCAACCGGCAGGCGGAGCCGCTCAGCCCGATCTCGCCGTTGATGTGCGCAGGGCAAGGATGCCAGGCGCTTCCGCCGTGCGCAGTTTCGGCGCTGGAAGGATTGCGAAACTGTGAGCAAGCAGTCCGCGTATTGAATGCGGCTCGACGCTTGCTTGTAAGGCTGGTTGACTGCTGACCAGCTCGACAATGCGGCCTTTACGTCATCCTGATAATTCTAAACAGGGCGGACATCGCATGGATGTGTTTTCACTATTGCCAGGTCATCTCCTATGGAGTTTTACCGCAATGGGACGGCGCATGCCGAGGGCGTTCAGGTGATGCATCAGGCTATTATGTCGGCGTTGAAAAGTTCGTCGCGCTTGGCACCATCTGTCTTGTCCGAAGCTTACGCCCGTTCCGTTCCAGAGAGATGTGTTGTGGGACGGGTACTCCAGGAAGCCAATGTTCCCTATGTCTAGCCCCGAAGATGCTTCACATTAGGACGATCGAGTGGTGTCCTGCGCATGGTCAGAATATGGGTAGGGCATGAGCGGGATTTCCCTTGGGCGGGTCACGACCCTGCTTTTGATGAGCCGCGCGACCAGCTCTATTTTGGCCTTGGGTAATTCAATCATTTTGGCCCGGGTCCTTGGAGTGGATCGGCTTGGAGAATACGCCTATGCAATGGGGGTTGCGGCGCTCTTTGGGCTCCTGCCGAATATGGGTATCAGCACCATCGTGACCCGTGCCATTGCTCAAGATCCTGTCAAGGGGAGAGGTGTCTTCCGGTCTGCCCTCCATGCGCAGGTTTTGCTTGCGGGCGGGGTGATGATTGTCATCCCGGCCTTTGCCGCGCTTCTCCCGGAGCAACCGGTTTCTCTTCTTTATATTGGACTTGCGGCTACCCAGTTGGCCATCGGGACCCTGTCCTGGCCATACCTTGCCGTGTTGGGTGGCCTCGCACGTTACGACCTTCTTGCAATAGCGGAGCTGGCCGCTGTTCTTTTCGGGACCGTTTCCTTTCTTGCTGCCGCGGTTCTTCATGGTGGTGTGATGACATTTCTTTCAGCGCAGGTGTTTGCCTCGGGACTTGCTGTGCTGGTTGCAAGGCATTGTGCCACCCAATTTCTTCCCGTCGGTGGAAACCAGATGATGTCCATGCGCACCCTCTTTCGACAGGGCGTTCCTTTCGGCGCCGGAGCCGCGGTGCAAAGTCTCTATACCCGGGTGGATATTCTTCTGCTCGGGCAGATGGCCACCGCAGGTGCGGTGGGGATTTACAGCGCAGCGTACAAACCGGTCAATATGGCTGTGTTCTTAGGGAGCACTGCTTCCGGTTCCATCTTCCCGCTTATGACTCAGACGCCTCCCGGGAGTACGCCCGCTGCCTTTCGCCGGGTCATGAGGGGCATGGGCGTGGCAGCACCGGCCATGGCGCTGGTTTTCAGCGGTCTCGCCGGTTTGTTGCTCCCAGCACTGTACGGGGCGGAGTACTCCTCCGCTGCGCCGATTCTGATCGTGCTGGCATGCTCGGCTGCTGTGAACTGGATCTATGCTCCGCTTGGTGTAGCATTGCAAGCTCGCGGGTGGGAGCATTGGTGGCTGGCAGGTATGAGCGGAGGACTGGTGGTCAACTTTTTGTTGAACCTGTGGTGTATCCCCCGCTGGGGTGCCATGGGTGCTGCTGCTGCGACACTCATTTCCGAAGGGGCACTGCTTGCCTTCGCAACAGTGTTGATCCTTCGTGAACTGTCCATCCTGCCGTCCTTCCGGCCGATCCTCGGCGGACTTGTCGCATTTATCATCGGCGGCGGGGTTCTGTGGTGGCTGCTGCGGGAAATCGGGCCGATTCCGGCCACGCTTGGGGCGCTGGTCGTCTACTGTGGCATTCTGGTCCTCTTTCGCATCATCACCTTTGAGATGATTGCAACCGCGCTGGGCTGGGTCAGGCAGGCAGCTTTGGAGTGGTCTCGGGGTTGAGCGCGAAAAGTGAGTGGCATGCATCGATTGCCAGGGACCGGACGTGGCGAGATCACGTGGTGATCGGAATAGATGCAGGCCCTCTTCTTGGCCAAGGGGGGATCAGCGGGTATGTCGGCCCACTGATGCGGGAGCTTCTGGCAATGCCCCAGGACGCCCAATACCGCTTGGTACTGCGGCGTGGATGGATGGCTCACCCGGCGGCGGGCACGCTGGATGCACTCGGACCCGTCACGCGCATCCGCGTCCCAGATCGCGTCCTGTTCTTTTGGTGGGATTGTCTTGGCCGGCCCTTTCCCGTGTATCGTCGTCTCTGGAAAAGCCTTGACCTGTTTCTGGCGACATGCTTGGTGGCACCTGTGCTTCCACGCGGACGGGTCGTGTCGATTGTATATGACCTCATTCCGCTACGGTTGCCGGAATTGTTTCCAGACCATGAGGAGTTCAGGAAGAAGTTGGAGCAGTTGCTCCTGCGGTCTTACGCGATCGTGGCGATTTCCCGACGCACCCGGGACGATCTGGTTGAGTTGATGGGTGTTGATCCTGAGCGAGTGCACGTCATTTATCCCGGACGGGATGAAGCCTTCCATCCGATCCCTCCATCTCAGGCTGCCGACGTGGCCAGACGGTATGGTCTTTCCGGTCCGTATATCCTCTATGTCGGGGCGCTTGGTTCACACAAAAATGTCACCGGCTTACTCCGGGCGTACCAACTAGCACGCGAGGAAGGAAAAATTTCCGCCAAGTTGCTGATTGTCGGCAGTCGGCATTGGGGGGACGAGGCATTGACGCTTTTGCGTACGCTCCGTGTCCGGGATGATATCGTGGCGCCGGGCTTTGTTTCTGAAGCGGACCTGCCGCCTCTTTATGCGGGGGCAGAACTTTTCGCGTTTCCATCCCGCTACGAGGGTTTTGGTCTGCCGGTACTGGAGGCCATGGCGTGCGGGACGCCGGTGATCGTGTCCAGGGCAGGGGCGTTGCCGGAAGTGGCCGGCGAGGCCGGCCTCTATGTAGATCCGGAGGACTGTGCGGCCCTTGCCGATCTTATACGCCGAGTTCTGGCAGATCCTGCCTTAAAGGCGAAATTGTCGGTGGCCGGTCTGAAACAGGCCGAGAACTTTTGCTGGACTCGAAGCGCAGTGAGGTTGCGCGCTCTTCTTCAGGAGGCTGCCGGGCATAAGATCTGAGGAACTGGACATGCCCCCCACGAAGTTAAGGACACAGTCCTCCACCAGGAGCCAGTACTTGAAACGAATTGAATCGGCTAAAGAGGTCTGGGCCCAACAAGGCTGGTCAGGCGTGATCCGTGCTGCGATACAGGGAGCCAAGCGGAGATGGTCGAAATATTACTCCCTGGTAATGGACAGTCTGTGTGACTGGTATTCGCGCGGGTGGGTACTTCTGACGCAGGCGCCGCTCCGGCATGTCATCGGCGACAGCCATTCGCTCGTCTTTAAACGGCAACCCGGCTTTATCGTTCATCATGTGGGGCCTGCAACGGCTCATAATCTCATCAAGGACACAAGCGCGACGCAATCCGGCCGACAATTGCGCGAGATCCTAGGTGGCATCAGGAAGCGCGATGTGGTCATTTTTTGTTTTGGGGAAATTGATTGCCGAATCCACATCTACTATCAATTCAGAAAGAATGAGGGGCGAATTCCAATTAGCGAGCTGATCAGACAGACCATATGGAACTACGGTAGCGTTCTCAGTCAAGTGGTGGCGCAGGGCTTTTCTGTGTGTGTCTATGGAATTCCCCCGCCCGGACATGAGGAGAATCGTTATGGCTATCCGTTCTATGCAACGCTCGATATGCGGAGTACAATTTACAAAGAGTTTAATGAGTGCCTCAAGAAGCTGTGCGCGGATAAGGGAATCAAATACATCGATATCTTTTCGCTTGTGTCTGATGAGCACGGCGGGATCGCGGCGGAGTATGCCGATGGCCAAGTGCATTTGAATTCGCGAGTTGTAGGTTTGGTAAGAGAGTGGTTCGTGCAGGAATATCAATTGGACATGTAACGTAAACAATGCCTGCAGCAGACAAGCACATGTTCTATGACCGTGATTATTTTGAAGGGAAGACACGGCAAAGTCCGCCTCATACCAGAGGATGGATCTATCCGCTCGCTGAACGGACGGCGCGGTTTCTTTGCCGCCGATGCAAGCCGGCGCGGATTCTGGACATCGGGTGCGCGAAGGGATATCTGGTGGAAGCGTTTCAGGCGCAGGGCGTGCATACGGTGTGGGGTGTGGATATCAGCCTGTATGCGGTTTCGGCGAACGATGGCGACGCGCAACGCAGGCTGATGGTGGCGGACGTTCAGGCGGGCCTTCCGTTGCGTTCCGCGTTTTGTGATCTGGTCACGGCCCTCGATTTGTTCGAGCATCTGGCAGATCCGAAACCTGTCCTGAAGGAAATCAGACGTGTGTTGATCGATACCGGCAGGGCTTATCTGAAGATCTGTCACCCGCGCCATCCCAACGCGCACCGCGATCCCTCCCATGTCAATGTCCAGTCCCTGGCCTACTGGAAGCAGGCGTTTCGACAGGAAGGGTTTGTCTGGCGGCGTGTATATGAATCAGAATTTGCGGTGGAGCAAGGGATGGTGGCGCGGCTGAAGGCGCTAGTGAGGCGTTGGCGAGAATGGGCGGTGATCGGTACGCCGGCAGACTACAAGTTCATATTATGGAAACAGAGCTGTAACTGAGTTGCGACAATTGAGCCAAGTCAACTGATGCGCATACTTTTTTTGGCCCCCAATCTGCCATCTCTGCAAACGGGTGGTGGATCAATACGAATGCTTAACATGATCCAGTTTCTTGGGACGCGTTTTGAAGTGGACCTTGTCGCGCCTGCGTTGGATGGGATGGAGGAAACGGAGCGCCTGCTCGGCAAGTTCTGCTGTGAGATGGAATTCGTGACGCCCAGCCCAGGGAGACTGCGAAGGCGGGTAGTTCGGGTCGGCCCTTATGAGAAAGACCCGGCCTTGGCCGAAGCGATCAGGCGCCGTCTGGCGGCGAGGATCTATGCGGCAGTCCATGTCGAGAAGCCGGCGATGCTCCCGTACCTGCCTGCGGGTCTTCAGATACCGATCATTCTGGATACGTGGGCGTATGGTCTGTCCGGGGCGCTCCGTGCATTCCGAGAGGAGCCCGGCCTTGTGGCCAGAGCGCGGAACCTGCTCCGATTGGTTCGCTTTGGGATGTTTGACACGTTGTGCTGGCCGGACACCGCGTGCATTCTGGTTGTGTCTGAGGTGGACAAGCGCCGGTGCCTCAATGCGCGCCACGGCCGTCGGGTGCTGGTCGTGCCGAACGGAGTCGACTGTAGCGTGGTCACGCCCGGGCCGCACCGTATAGAGGGTCCGCCGCGCATCCTTTTCACCGGTGACATGGGGTTTGCTCCCAATGTGGACGCCGCGCTTCTCCTGGCGACGCGCTTGTTTCCAGAGATCCGCCGCCACCATCCTGACGCGGAACTTCACCTGGTCGGCCGGAATCCTGATCCGCGCATCCGCAGCCTGGCCGGGCCCGGCATTACCGTGACGGGAGAAGTGCCGGACATGGTGCCGCATCTCCATGCGGCCACCGTGTATGTGGCGCCACATTTTACGGGTGCGGGCACTCGGACAAAACTGTTGGAGGCGATGGCGGCGGGCCTTCCGATCGTCACCACCGGCATCGGAATCGAGGGGATCGAGGCGGTCCAGGGCCGGGACGTTCTCATCGCCGATGATTCGCCGTCCCTCGTCGCAGCAGTCCGGCGCCTGCTGGATGACGCCCCTGAACGTGCCCGTCTTGGGATTGCCGCTCGACGGCTGGTCGAACAGAAGTATGAATGGTCGCGCTGTCTGGCTCCGCTTGAGGCTCTCTATCGGGACTTGCAAGCAGCCAGGATTTTATCATGACGGCCGCATGATTTAGAGCCAGCACCATGCCGACACTTTCGGCCATCCTTATCACAAAAAATGAAGCACACCGCATCCGGCGTTGCCTCGAGAGTGTTCAATGGGCGGATGAAATCGTGGTTGTGGATTCAGAAAGCGCGGACGATACTCTTGCGATCTGCCGCGAGTTCACGCGCAAAGTATTCGTCCGCCCATTCGACAATTTCTCAAACCAGAAAAATGCCGCGCTCGATCACGCCACTGGCGAGTGGGTGCTCTCGCTTGACGCGGATGAAGTGGTCACTCTCGATCTCGCTTCTGAGATTCGCGATCGAATTGGTGCTAGCGGTGAGGATTTTTCGGCTTATAACATTCCCCGGGAGAACTATATTTGCGGGCGCCCCATCCGCCACGTCTTCCAGAATGATAGGCAGTTAAAGCTATTCAGAAGAGGCGCCTGCCGATACTATAAATCCGTCCATGAAGATTTGGATGTGAAAGGATCGATCGGCGCTTTGTTGCACCCACTTCTTCATTACAACTCGGACAGCCTGCGGGAATTCGTCCACAAGCAAGACCTTTATACCGCGCTCGAAGCGAAGGCGAAATTCGAGAAAGGCGAGCGCTTCAGCTTCATGAAGCTGATCTTTTCGCCCCCACGCACATTCTTGTTCCGGTATGTGATGATTGGCGGATACAAGGACGGGTGGATGGGTTTTGTCATTGCCATTCTTATGGCCCATTATGTGTTCCAGATCCATATGAAGATGTTCGCGCGGGGGACGTCCGATGAATCGCAGCGAAGCGCCGGCGATAACGGTTCACGCTAAATCATGCTGAATGTCTCGGTCGTCGTGCCGGTGCGCAATGCGGCACGGACGCTGCCACAATGTCTGGTGGCTTTGGCGAAACTGGATCCTGCGCCTTATGAGATTGTCCTTGTGGATAACGGCTCGACTGATGAGAGTCTTTCTCTGATTCAGAGGTTTGCCCTTGACCGTCGCTCGAAGATAGTACAGATTCTTGTCGAACAGCGGCGGGGAGCCGCGACAGCGCGAAACACCGGAGTCCGTGCCGCCAAGGGGGATGTGATTGCTTTCACCGATGCAGATTGTGCGCCGGACCCTTCCTGGTTGAGAGCACTCCTAACGCCTTTTGATGATCCTGCGGTTCTTGCGGTTGCCGGGCAGGTCCAGGCGGCTGCTGCTTCGACCACCTTGGAATTGTTCAGCGTCCTGTACACCCTTCAATCCACGCAGAAATATGCGCGTTATCACCAATGGACTCCATGGGAGGGAGGTTTTCCAACCGCGAACTTCGCTGTTCGGTGTGATTCCTTCAAAACGCTTGGTGGGTTTGATGAGGAAGTGGAGATCTATGGGGAGGATTACGACCTGTGCGCCCGCCTCTATGAACACAATGCCGTAATTGTGTACACACCGGACGCCCGGGTTCGTCATCATCATCGGACGACGCTACGAGGCTTGCTCCGGCAGGCTTTTGGATTTGGCCGGAGCCATCCGTATCTGCTCAGGCGCCACGCCTGCTCCGGTCTCTGGCTCGACCTCCCTGGCCGCGCGCTCTCAATGAGCAGATTTCCGATACCGGCATGGATCGATCTGGCGTCGGCTGACAAAAAAGTTATGGCGATCCTCATCGTGAGCGCCGCGTATGGCCCCGCAATCCTCCTGCTCCCGCTCTATCTGTTTTGGTTGGCGATCCTCACTGGCCAGCACGCCAAGAGTACTGGAACTCCTGTATGTTTTTCGAAGGCAATTGGGCTTGCCGGGTTATTGCTGTTGAAATCTGCGACCATGACCTGTGGCAGGTGGTGGGGTTCACTCAAATATCGGGCTTGTTGTTTTTGAGAACGCCAAAGGAAGCCTACGAGCATGAAGCATGACTTGTTTCGTCTGTCCATGAGGTTGTACAAGGCCTTCTTTGCGAAAAAGATATTTTACAGACTGAACAAGTTTTTATTCAATCTGAGTTTAAGGGGTATTGGGGTATCCTTCGATGGGGATACCGGTTTTGTGGCCACCGGTGAAGACAATTTCTTGCGAAAGGTTTCTGCCTTCTGGGGCACGAGTCCCGTCGTATTTGATATAGGAGCGCATATTGGAGAGTATTCCAATATGGTTATGAAATATTCTCCGCACGCACTGCTTTATGCATTCGAGCCGTCTCCTCGGACGTACACGCATTTGGAGAAGCAGGCCTCAAAGCACGGCTATCGGGCGATTAACGCTGGATGTGACGATCAAACGCGTGTGGCAACCCTTTATGATGTTGAGAGTGCTGACGAGCAGGGCAGTCTTGTTGCATCCATTTATCCCGAAGCCATCACCGTTTTTTGGCAGAGCAAGCCCGTTGCTTTGACTGCGAGTATGATCAAATTGGATGACTTCATCCGCGAACAACGAATCACATCGATACAATTGCTGAAAATCGACACGGAAGGCCATGAACTCAAGGTCTTGGACGGATTAGAGGCGTCAATTAGGGAGAATATGATTGACGTTATTCAATTTGAGTTCACCGTACTGAACGTGTTTAGCAGGTCCTTTTGCAGAGACTTTTTTGTTCGTCTGCCTCAATACGATTTCTATCGTATGCTGCCGTACGATCTGGCGCCAATGGGACATTACAGTCCGATATTTTGTGAGATCTTTGGTTATCAAAATATCGTTGCGATACGCAAAGAGTGCGGAGTACGTATCAGCTAGGGTCTTCGTGGAACACGTGAACCAGCCGACCAATGTTTCCGTTATTATCTGCACGAAGGATCGGCCGGCTGATCTCACGCGCGCGCTTGCGGCTATTCGGGAATCCGGTGACGTCGGCAAAAGGGCCGAGATCGTGGTCGTAGAGGAAGCCGACGCCCCCCGCGAACTGTCAGGTGTCCGCTACGTCCATTTGTCCCGGCAGGGACGAGGCTTCGGCTATGCGCGCAACGTGGGCATTCGGGAAGCGCATGGCGAGGTGCTTCTGTTTATTGATGATGACTGTGAAGCGGAGCAGGGGTGGGGGGAGGCCCTCATCGCGCCTTTCCATGAAAGCCCGCAGATCCTCGGTGTCGCGGGGGCGGTCCTGGTCAAAGACTGCGGCGTGATCGGCTATGCGGAGAATATCCTCGGATTCCCTGGCGGTGGCCTGCGCTATCGGCATGAGGCGCAGGGACAGATCGTCCCGACGCGGTATCTGTCCACGTGCAATTGTGCCTACAGGCGGAAAGCCGTGTGCGACGCGGGCGGGTTCCCTGAAAATGCCCGCTTGGGCGGCGAGGATTTTCTTCTCGCCGAGAAGGTCAGCGACATAGGGCCATGCCTGTATACGCCTGCGGCGGTCGTTTATCATCGGCCCCGCGGTCGACTGGGCGCGATCTTTCGGTGGTTTGCCCGCCGGGGCCAAAGCGAGATCGCGCTGCTTCAGAGCGCGGTGGATCAGAAGAGATTCGCCTGGTTCCTCCTGCGCAGTTCGTGGACGCTCCGCGTCCTGGCGCTCCTGGTGGCGCTGGCCTTATGGCCGGGCCTTGTCGTGCTGCTTCCTGCCGGCGTGATGGTCTATTATGGAGCGATCCTCTGGCGGTTCCGGTTTGCACTGCACTATCCTTCCCATTGGAAAGCGTGGTGGTTGGTGCCGCTGGTCAAATTCACGATGGATATGGGCGCCGAAGCCGGCCGCTGGAAAGCGCTTCTTGGCAGAATGTCCGCGTGAGCACTCCCCGAACCATTCTGGTTGTGTCGAATCACGGTGAGATCGTGGGCGGCGGCGAAGTGAGTCTGCTGGCGCTCCTCGGCGGGCTGAACCAGGCGCAGTGGGTGCCCGTTGTCGTGGTGCCCAATGAAGGGGATGTCGCCGCGCATTGCCAGTCCTTGGGAATCAGGGCGCAGGTGATTCCCCTCCCGACGCTCCGCCGACCCGGATTTGCGCAGGTCAGAAGCGCCATCTCGCTGTGGCGTCTGAGCCGCGAGACCAATGCCTGCCTCTTTCATGCCAACGGCTCGCGCGCGATGTTTTATTCCGGAGTGGCCGGCTGGCTGGGGGGGAAACCTGTAATCTGGCACGTTCGCATCATGGATCGGGACGGCGTGTTTGATCGGTTTCTTGCCTGGCTTGCCGCGCTCGTCATTGTCAACTCGCAGGCTGTTGCGCGCCGGTTTGATCGGGTTGCGGCGGGGAAAGTCCGCTGCATCCACAACGGCGTGGATTTAAAGCGATTTGCGCCAAAAGCCGCAAGGCCCGAGGTTCGGCTGGCTCTCGGCATTCCGGAGTCTGTGCCGGTGGTGGTCAGCGTGGGCCGATTTGTTCCCTTTAAGGGCTACGCCCAACTCCTGGATGCGGCACGGCTTGTGTGCGATGCGAAGCCCGCTGTCCATTGGGTAATGGTTGGAGAAGGCGAATTGAAAGACACCCTGATCGCGCGTGCGCAGACGCTGGGAATTGAGAAGCAGGTGCATTTCACCGGATGGAGGGAGGATACGCCCGATCTGCTGGCCTTGGGCGATGTCTTCGTGCTGCCTTCTCTGGGCGAGCATTTCGGCCGGGTGCTGGTTGAGGCGATGGGCATGGCCAAAGCGATTGTGGCAACCGACGCGGGGGGGGTCCCCGAGATTGTCGTTCACGGCGAAACGGGCCTGTTGGTTCCGCCCGGTCAGCCCGGACAGCTCGCCGACGCATTGCTGGAGTTGCTGACTGATCCGGCCAAGGCCGTTCAGCTCGGGCTGGCCGGGCGGAGGCGTGCCGAAGCGCACTTCAGCCTGCAGCGCCATGTCCAGGCAGTTGAAGACGTTTACGGGGTACTTAGTCGATCGGGAGGGAGTAAATGATAAACCATCCTGCCGTGGCGCTTTGGAGCAGGCGATGGTTGCTTCTGGTACTACTGCTGGCCTTGCTGATCCGTCTGTGGAACATCGATTATCCCGCCTGGGAGTATACCGATGAGCAGGGCGTTGTGGACCGGGCGCTCCTTATTGGTCGCCAGGGACTGAACCCCGGCTGGTTCCACTATCCAAGCCTGTTTTTGTATTTTCTTTTCGGTCTCGATGGGTTGTTTTACGCCCTGGGGAACCTGCTTGGCCTTTTTTCCTCACCGGAAGAGTTTGCGGCCTTCTATTTCTCCAACCCACTTGCCTTGCATCTCGTGGGGCGTGGGCTCGCGCTGGTCTGTGGCATGGTGTGTCTGACTCTGACGTATCAGTTGGGTCGCGAAGGATGGGGAGCAGGGGTGGGACTCGCAGCCGTTGCGCTACTGGCGGTATCACCCGTGTATAGCTTTTCGTCACGCATTGCGAAGCCGGATGTTCTGATGGCGTTATTTTCCTTGCTTGCAGCCTTGGCGATTATTCGCTACCTGCGCACAGAGAGAGGTCTCTGGCTCTGGATAGCCGGGATCTCGGTTGGGCTGGCGGCGTCAACGAAATACCTGTCCGCTCTCGCGGTTATCTGGCTCGTCGCTGCGCCCTGGGTCCGAAAGGGCTGGCGAGGGGCTGTTCAGCAGGGTGGGGTGGCGTTATGTGTGGCTGTGGCGGCATTTTTGGTGGGGACTCCTTTTGCGGTGCTGGATTGGCCCACCTTCAGCAGTTCTTTTCAGAAAGTTGCAGGTCTCATGCACACGACGTGGTATGGAGCGGAGGAGCGGATCGGGTATCGGTATTACTTGCTTGAAAGCCTTCCGTTGGGTCTCGGGTGGCCTGCCACGCTGGCGGGACTTGTGGGTCTGGGTAGGTGGCTGACCGCCGGCGGGCCGCAAGAGCGGTTGATGGCAGGCTTTGTCGCCGTGTACTACGCCTGGATTGGCTACGCGACTATTGTGGGCGATTTCTTCATCCTTCCCATCTACCCCCTATGGGTGCTTGCCGGGGCTGATTTGTTAAAGGATGTCATCACGCGGCTTCGGGAAATTCGGCCTGCCCTGGTTCCCTGGTTTGTTGGAGGTCTGGCCGCTATCGTCTTGCTGCAGCCTGCCATGACGACCATGAAGGAAGCCGTAGTAATCGGCGCAAGGGATACCCGCGAACTGGCTGGCGCGTGGATTCAAAACCACATTTCGGCCGGTACGCGAATCCTCTCGGAACCCTACGGACCGTTCGTGCCTGTGGCGGAGGGGCGGCTCGAAGAGATCCTAGCTGTAGAGTCGCGGCGCAATCCTGGACATGGAATGCGCCTTCGCGATGAGCGCGAACGGGCAAGGCAGCGGCAAGGATTCTGGTACTATGAAATGGAACTGCTCAGTGATCCGAGTCTGGGGCGGCCGGCCCTTGCGGACTACGAATTGGATCGTTTTCTGGCCCAGGGATACCGCGTAATCGTGCTGAGCAGCGGGGTGTATGACCGGTACCGACGCTTGCCTGAGCGGCATCCTGTTCAAAACGCGTTTTTTGAACGGGTGACGCGGAGCGGAACATTGCTTGCTCGGGTTGATCCGTTCACATCATGGTGCTGTCCGCAATCTTTGAACGAGCGCATCTCCGAAGCGGCCGCCAAGAGAGTCGGGCGGCCCGGGCCGACCTTGCTGATCTACCGGCTTCCAGAAAGTTGATATGCGTGGGGGACTCGTCTGGATACTGAACGAAGAGATGGTATTCTTCCTGTAGAGGGACCAGTTGATTATAGGCGTTGACATTCGGGAATGGCAGCCCGGGCATCACACGGGGATCGGCCGCTTCCTTGAAGAGTTCATACGCGCAGCCACCATTGCGCGACCTCTCAACCGGTTCATTCTGATAGGGGATGAGACCTGCGAGATTTTGGTGCAGGCGGGGAACGTGGAAGTTGTTCGCATTCCGGGACGTTGGACTCTGTGGTGGGATCAGGTTGCTCTTCCGAGGGCGATTGCGCGTGCCAACGTCAGCGTGTTCTATTCCC
>JAVHPP010000074.1:0-13732 GCA_036170655.1 Candidatus Zixiibacteriota bacterium
GACCGTTGGTGGGAACACTCCCCGTCGTATGTGAAAGCGTACGAAGATGTCGACTTCATCAATCGCCCCGAATGCCGTCCGGTGCGTCTCCAGTTGGAGCTGCTCAAACCGGAATTGACGCTGGCCGCGTATGGGATCCATTCCACCGTCGTCGTCTTTGGCGGAACCCGCATCATGCCTCCCGATGCTGCCCGCGAACGGGTCGCCAAAGCGGAAGCGGAAGTGCAGAAACACCCGGGCGATCGCGACCGGGCCAAGCGACTGGAAATCGCCCGCAACATTCTCGCCAAATCCAAGTATTACGATGAAGCGCGAATCTTCGGGCGGCTGGTGTCCGAGGCGGGCCAGACAGGCGACGGATCAGAATACGTGGTCGTCACCGGCGGTGGTCCCGGTGTTATGGAGGCGGCCAACCGTGGCGCTTTCGAAACCGGCGCCAAAAGCATCGGGTTCAACATCACGCTCCCGACGGAGCAATACCCCAACCGCTATATCACACCTGAGCTATGTTTCCAGTTTCACTACTTCGCCATCCGCAAACTGCATTTCATGATGCGGGCCAAGGCGCTGGTCGCTTTTCCCGGCGGTTACGGTACCATGGATGAACTCTTCGAAGCCCTGACGCTGGTGCAGACGCACAAGGTCAAGCGGCTGCCAATCGTCCTCATGGGCAAGGCGTTCTGGTCGTCGATCATCAACTTCGACGGGCTCGTTTCGGAAGGGGTTATCAGCCCGGACGACACGGACCTGTTTCGCTATGCAGAGACCGCCAAAGAAGCATGGCACCATATCCAAGCGTACTGGCAAGCGAATGGGCAGTGATCGTCCGTCTACCTGTACGTAAAGTATTAGTCTAATAATTGATCGTAACGCACTGTCCATCATCTTGTTACTGATGCGATAGACGGTCGTTCCCGAAAGTGTTCGCATGTCGGGGAAAAATCTTCTATACTTGACGTCTGTCGCTTCCCATGTTTGCGGGGCCGACAGCAAGGCACGGCAACGAAACAACATCAACCCATATTCGTCAAAGGAGAGTCGCATGAAACGTTTGCTGATGGCCGGTCTTTTGGTTCTTGCCACGGTCACCGTTCTGGCCTCCGTGGCATCTGCCCAGACACTGCCACCCATCAAGTACGAAAAGTACGAGCTGCCCAACGGGCTCGATGTCATCCTGCATGAGGATCATTCGATCCCGACCGTGTCGGTCAACGTCTGGTACCACGTGGGGTCCAAGAACGAGAAGCGCGGCCGCACCGGTTTCGCCCACTTGTTCGAGCACATGATGTTTCAGGGATCCCAGCACCACGATGCCGACTACTTTGCGCCGCTGGAGAAAATTGGCGCAAATCTGAATGGTTCAACATCCGAAGATCGCACCAATTACTGGGAGAACGTCCCCAGCAATTACCTCGAACTGGCGCTATGGCTCGAGTCCGACCGGATGGGATTCCTGACCCAAGCCATGACCCAGCAGAAGCTGGATAACCAGCGCGACGTCGTGAAGAACGAGCGCCGTCAGGGACTCGACAATCAGCCCTATGGCAAGGCCGAAGAACTGCTGCTCCCGCTCATGTATCCGCCGGACCACCCGTATTCGTGGCCGGTCATTGGCAGCATGGAAGATCTCTCGGCCGCGTCGCTCGATGATGTGAAGGATTTTTTTAAGACCTATTACGCGCCCAACAATGCGTCTTTGTCGGTCGCGGGTGACTTTGATCCGGCGGTCGTCAAGAAACTCGTGGAGAAGTACTTTGGTGACATTCCACCCGGGCCGGCGGTCGACCGGCTTTCGTCGTGGGTCCCGCAATTGGAGGTGACCAAACGCGCGGTCGCTCAAGACAATGTGAAGCTGCCGCGTCTGTACTATTCCTGGCCCAGCCCCGCCTACTATTCGCCGGGCGACGCGGAGTTTGACCTGTTGGCCAATGTCCTGACATCGGGCAAGACGTCCCGTCTGTACAAGGCGCTCGTTTACGATCAGCAGATCGCTCAGGATGTCAGCGCTTATCAGTCATCGGGCGAATTGTGCGGCACATTCAACGTCGTCGCCACCGCCAAAGAAGGCCATACGCTTGCCGAGATCGAGAAAGCCGTCGATGCCGAGTTGCAGAAGGTTCTGGCCACGGGGATCACCGCCGCCGAGCTGCAGCAGGCGCAGACCGCTTGGGAAGCGCGCTTCGTCCGCAGTCTCCAACAGGTGGGTGGATTCGGCGGCGTGTGCGACAAGCTGAATGATTACAACGTCATGCTGGGCAATCCCGACCGGTTCCAGTGGGATATGGAGCGCTACACCAAGGCTACGGTGGCCGATGTTCAGCGTTATGCCAAGCAATATATCAACATGGATCGGCGTGTGATCTTCCAGATCGTGCCGCAGGGTGAACTCACCGTTGCCAAGGAAGATGTTGACCGTTCCGCTGAACCCAAAGCGATGGCGGAACCGTCCTTCACCCCGCCGATCATCCAGCGCGCCAAACTATCCAATGGGCTGGACCTGTTGCTGGTCGAGGACCACAAGTTGCCGCTGGTTCAGGCGAATCTCGTCCTGAAAAGCGGCTGGGCCGCCGACCCGAAGGCTCGTCCGGGTGCGGCATCGTTGACGGCTGAACTACTGGATGAAGGCACGAAGACACGCAATGCGCTCCAGATCGCCGATGAAGCCAAGCGTCTGGGGGCGAACTTGGGTACGCGCAGCACGTTCGATGGCTCGACTATCTCCATCAATGTGCTGAAACGTAACTTTGATCCCGCCTTGAACCTGATGGCGGATGTGGTCCTCAATCCGACGTTCCCCAACGAAGAACTCGAGCGTCAGCGCCAGATGTACCTCGGCCGCATCAAGCAGGAATCGAAAGAGCCGTTTACATCGGCCTTCAAGATGTATCTGCACACCCTCTTCGGTCCCGATCATCCCTACGGGCAGCCGTACACCGGGACAGGCACCGAAACCTCGATCAAGGCGATTCAGCGTGACGATCTGGTGAACTACTACAAGGCCAATTACTTTCCGAATAACGCCGGCATCATTGTGGTCGGTGACATCACCCTGAGCGATGCCAAAGCAAAACTGGAGAAGGCGTTCCAGTCCTGGCAGCCCGGGACTGTGGCCCAGCAGGAGATCCCCACACCGGCGCCGCTGACGAAGACGAAAGTCTGCATCATCGACAAACCGGGCGCCGCGCAGAGCGTGGTCATGGTGGGCAATCTCGGCATCAATCGTAACGCATCCGACTTCGTCGCCTGCGATGTAATGAACAACGCCTTCGGCGGGCAGTTCACCAGCCGCATCAACATGAATCTGCGTGAAGATAAGGGCTATACCTATGGCGCCGGCGCCTTCTTCCGCGCCTTGCGCGGCACCGGGCCGTTCGCCTGCTACGCGCCCGTGCAGACCCCGAACACCAAGGAAACAATCGTCGAGATGGTCAAGGAGATGCGCGACGTCGTTGGCGCGCGTCCCCTGACCGATGCCGAACTCGCCGACAGCAAGAACAACATGATCAAGGGATTTCCGCAGTCGTTCGAAACCTTCGGCAGTATCGCCGGACAGTTGGGGGAGATGTTCCTTTACAACCTCCCCGCGGACGAATGGAGCGGCTATATCCAGCGTGTCAACGGAATCAATGGCGCCATGGCCAGCAAGGCCGCCTCGGACCACATCCATCCCGATGCGCTTTTGATTGTGGTTGTGGGTGATCGCGCCAAGATTGAACCGGGCATCAAAGACTTGCAACTCGGCGACATCGTCTATCTCGACACCGGCAGCTTGTAATCGTTGTATTCCATTGTCATGACAACGGGGCGGACGCGACAGCGTCCGCCCTTGTTTTGTCAGCCACAGTATAGAATCGCCCCCGAAGAAAATTGTTTCTGAACAAAATCGCCCCTTTCAGGGGCAACCGCGTCGCACGATTCTTTGTTGTCTCGTTCCCGATGGCTTGGGCGGCCGGCGCGAATACTCATGGACAATCGGCGATTGCTTCCCCGCTCACTTTCTGTGATATTGTGCGTTCTGCCGCGCGCCGATGCGCATGGAACCGTGCAAAGGAGATCCGCACCATGAGACAGCGTCAAAAACTTTATTGTGCGATCGTTGTGTCCCTTGTTGTTGTGATCCTGTCGGGCTTGACCTTCCCAGGGAGAGCGCGGGCGGCCGACGCAACGGCTGGCGGCACCACCGCGCCTTTTCGTCACGGCGGTTCGGTGGCGTCGTTCTTTCCCGGCGTCACGTACGATCCAAAGATCCCCACGCCGGCGTCGGTGCTTGGTTTTGAACTGGGTTCACGTCCCGTGCGCTATGAAGAGGTCGTCCGATACTTCCGTGCGCTGGACGATGCTTCGCCGCGCGCCGAGTTGCACGCCTTCGCCGAGACGTATGAGGGTCGTGCGCTCTATTATCTGATCGTTGGCTCTGATGACAACGTGAAGAACGCGGAGACAATCCGGACCGGGATTGCGAAACTCGCCGATCCGCCGTCCAGCGGCGTTGTCGCCGGCGCCGATCAGATTATCAGCGCCTCTCCCGCGATCGCCTGGATGGGATACTCAATCCACGGCGATGAACTCTCTGGTGTCGACGCCGCCCTCTGGACCGCGTACCACCTCGTCGCCGCAACCGATGCGGCCACGCAAAAGATTCGCGACCATGTCCTCACGTTGATTGATCCCACGCAGAACCCCGATGGGCGGGAACGGTTCCTCTCCCAAATTTACATGCTGTCCGGTCAGGTGGCCAGCGCCGACGCACAGAGTCTGCAGCACGGCGGCTTCTGGCCGTGGGGGCGTGGCAATCATTATCTCTTCGACATGAATCGCGACTGGTTGCCGATGGTGCATGCGGAGACACGCGGTCGCGTGGCGGTCATCCTGCACTGGAATCCGCAACTCGTGGTTGATGCGCACGAGATGGGCTCCTACAGCAGTTACCTGTTTTCGCCTCCTCGGGAGCCGGTCAATCCGAATGTCACGCCCACGCTCCGCCACTGGTGGGATGTGTTCGCGGCCGATCAAGGCGCTGCGTTCGACCGTCACCGCTGGAGCTACACCACCGGCGACTGGAATGAGGAGTGGTTCCCCGGCTATGGCTCATCCTGGTCGCTGTTCACCGGCGCGGTCGGGATTCTCTATGAACAGGCGCGTGTGGAGGGTTCACGGGTGAAGCGACCCGATGGCACTGTTCTCTCGTTTTCTGAAACCGTTGCGCACCAGGCCGTCAGTTCCCTCAGCAATCTGGCGACGCTGGCGGATCATCGCCAGGAACTCCTGGCCGACTTCGCGCGTTTTCATCGCGATGCGGTCACTGGAGCGGACAAGAATCTTCACGGCGCGTTCATTCTCGCGCCGGGGGATAACGAGGGCCGCGCGCAGAGTTTTCTCAGTGCGATGAAGCGGCATGGTCTCCGCGTTGAACGCGCCAATTCGGCTTTTTCGTCCGCTGTCCAATCGTCCCACGGAGAGAAGTCCAATCGCAAGTTCCCGTCCGGCAGTTTCATCATTCCCCTCAATCAACCCATGGGTATGATGGTCAAGTCCGTGCTCGAATTCGATCCGCACCTGTCCGCCGCATTTCTGCAGGAAGAGCGTCGCGAACTTGAAAAGGGGAATGGCACGCGCCTCTACGAAGTTTCCGGTTGGTCGATGCCGCTGGCCTACGATCTGGATATCGGCTACACAGGAACCCGCCCCACGGTTGCGAGCGAGCCGATGCCGGATTCTGCTGCTCCGTCCGCCGGTGAATTGCAGAATCCTGATGCCGGGTTTGGATACCTACTGTCTCCGACCGACGACCGGAGTATGAACGCCCTCGCTCGCATGTTGGAGACGGGGTTGCAGGTCCACGCCACGACCAAGCCATTTGCGCACGAAGGCGCCGCGTACCCGGCGGGGACTTTGTTGCTGCGCCGGTCGGAAAATGCCGACAGTCTTCCCCAGCAACTCAAGGAGATTGCGCGGCAGACGGGCGTTCACATTCAGGGGACCTCCAGCGGATACTCGTCCGCCGGCCCCGATCTCGGTTCCGATGACTTCGAGACGCTCCTGCCGCCGCGCATCGGTCTGTTCATGGGTGCGGGGATCGATTTCACCAGTTGCGGTTCTCTCTGGTTCCTGCTCGATCACGAATTGGGAATGCGCCAGTCCCTTCTCGACATCACACAATTGTCGGGATATGACCTGTCGGCCTACAATGTCTTGGTTCTTCCTTCCTATTGGGGCGGCGCCGGGTTGAAAGAACAGCTCGGCCCAAGCGGTCTCCAGAAACTGAAAGACTGGGTGAAAGCGGGCGGAACGCTGATTGCCATTGGCGAATCCGCCTTCTTTTGCGCCGATTCGAGCAGCGGGCTGTCCGCCGCCCGCGAGAAGAGCGCCGTGCTGGAAAGTCTTGCCCAGTACGAGCAGGCCTCCGATGATGAACTGGCTGCATTCAGCGCCACTGTTGACACCAGCGCCATATGGAACCCGCCGCCAGCCGGGGGCAAAGACGGGAAGAATGCGGGCCGGGATACTTCTGGTAAGCCATCCGTCAAGCTGGACACCGAGGAGTTGAAACGCCGCGACGAACAGGCACGCCGATTTGCTCCGCAGGGCGCTATTCTCCGGCTCGACTTGAATCCAACGCACTGGCTGGCTTTTGGCGTGACCGACCGGATTGCCGATTCATCACGCACGCACACGAATGCCATGATCTATTCGGCCCACGCACTCATGGCCAAAGACCCCGTCGAAGTCCCGGCACGCTTCGCGCCGGCCAGCCAGCTCCGGCTCGCGGGACTGCTCTGGCCCGAGGGCCGGCAACGTTGGGCACGCGCCGCGTATGCGACACGCGAGGGAATGGGAAAAGGACAGGTCATCCTCTTTGCCGACGATCCGTTCTTCCGCGCATACTTTCATGGCACCAAGCGCCTCTTCCTCAACGCGGTCTTGCTGGGGCCGGGGTTGGGGACTCGCTCTCCGGCGCCCTGGTAATGACCGCCCCGCGCTTTTGCGGGGGTGGTGTGGAGTTCTCTCCGGATGTGCCCCTTGACTGTGCTGTGTCAAGGTCCACGCCCGTCCATGTCTGTCCATGTTCGTCCATTCCCGTCCGTGCGTTCAAGATCATCGCCGTTTATCCGACATATCCTAATGTGAAGTCGCGTGCGCGCATACTGGTCGTCGATGACGAGCAACTCCTGCGCCGGATGGTGCGCTCGGTTCTGGCCCCCAAAGGGTACGCGACCGAGATGGCGCATGACGCTGAGGACGCGCTCGCCAAGCAGAGCAAGTCCCCTTTCGAGATCGTGATCACTGACATTCGCATGCCCGGCATGGCGGATGGCTTCAATCTTCTCAAGATAATCAAGTCCCAGTGGCCGGATACGGCCGTGATTGTCATGACCGGTTACGGCGATGTGCGGACACCCGACCGCGCCCGTGAGTTGGGCGCCGATGAATACATCACCAAGCCCTTCAATGCTCGCGAGATTGAAGTCATCGTCGAACGCGTCTGCTGGCGACGTATGGTCTCGCACCGTCCCCCCGTCGCCACGACAGCCGATCCCCAACCGGTAAAGGCCGCGCTCAAAAGATCCGTTCGTTCCGCCCCGCAGCAACTTCAGGCGGTGTGACCGAACGGGAGGGCGGTCGGCGCACTCTTCACTTTGCGGTTCGGTCCGCCTTTTCACGGCATCCCGAAATGCATACCTTGCCTTTTGGAGGAGGAAACGCCACATGGAAGTACGACCGATGCGCAAGACCGACCTGGGGGCTTACGGAGAACTGTGCCGGTATTGTTTTCTGGATACACAGGCGGCCGACGATGCAGTCCGCTACATGACCATCGTGGGTGAGCACATCGGCCACACATGGGGCGCCTTCGATCATGGGACGATGCTGGCCGGTCTCTGGTACTACCCTTACAAGATGCGGGTCGGGCAGGGCCACGTTCCCGCGGGAGGAATTGCGGCAGTTGCCACCTGGCCCGAATACCGTAATCGCGGGATCGTGCGCGAACTCATGACAAACGCCCACCGGCAGATGCGTGCCGAGGGCTGCCCTCTGGCGATCCTCAATCCGTTCAAAAGTGTATTCTACTCTCGCATGGGTTACGCCAATACGTTTTTCCATCAAGATCACCTCTTTGCTCCCGCCCAAATTAGGACAGACCTCAAAAGCCATGCGTCGCTGCGTGTTATCAAAGGAACATCGCAATGGGAACTTCTCGAAGATCTCCACCAGCGGTGCTCGGCAAGCTACACCGGTCCGGTGGTGCGCGATGCCCGTTACTGGGAAACACGCTATCTTTCGACGACGCGTGGCGTGCGCAGGATCTGTCTCGTCGAGCGGTACAAAAAGCCCGTTGGTTTTCTCATCACCACGCTGACACGGGTTGATGAGATCGCGACGTTGCGTGTCAATCAGGCGGCGTGGGTCGATGCGGACGCGCTGATTGCGATTCTTGGGTTCCTGCGCAATCTGCGCGATCAGGTCAAAGAGATTCGCTGGTTTCTGCCGGTTGATGTGGATCTGTTCCCATACTTTGATGACTTGCGTGACCGCGTGCGGCTTTGTCCCAAGATGATGCTGAAACTCGCTGACCTGAAGGGCGCCATTCAAACACGGGTTTACCCGGAGGACTTCAACGCGGAATTGCTTCTCGACGTGGTGGCCGATCCGACCAGCCCTTGGAATGCCGGCCGCTGGCGGGTGTCTTGGAGGCAGGGGAGAGCCGAAGTTCGGAAAGCCGCGAAGATGGTTGCGAAGGTCCCTGTCCTCAAGACGGACATTCAAACACTCGCTACCATCTTCTCCGGGCACCGCTCGGCGTCCTCGTTGGTCCACGATGAGTTGCTGAAAGCGCCAAGGGCTGTTGTCGAGATCATGGATCGTGCATTCCCTGCCGGAGTTCCTTACATGGAAGAGTGGTTCTGAGAGCCGCTGACAAAATGAGCAATCGTACTGATGAACTGGAACGGGCGATCGGGGCGGAAACGGGAGAGCGAGGCTCCGGCCGAGCCTCTTTGCGTGCGGTGCAGAAAAAGGCTCGGCAGGAGCCTCGCCCTCTCGCTGCAGGCACTTGGTACTGTTTGCAAAGTCGAAGAGGGGTTTTCAACACACCCGAATGCGGAAATGACGTAGGCAGGTGCACGCGTCAAGAGAGGCATACGGGTGCTGCGCCGTGCTCCGCCACGAGCCGATCCGTTTGCGAAGGGAAATGCTGACAAATAAGCCCTTGCGGGATGGGTGGTTTTCGTCGAACTTTCGTATTATAGTATGCAACAAATGGAGGAGGGTGATATGAGAGTCGTGATGGGTCATCGGATGCTGGCGGCAATAGCGGGCACAGTCTTGCTGGCGCTCTGGGTTGCGTGTGGTTGCGAGCAGGCACAAGCACAGGCGCAGGCGCCAAACCCGGTTATTGTCGGCGCGGTCATTTCCCTGTCCGGGCGCGACTCCGCCTTTGGTCAGGAATGTCTCGCGGGACTCAAGATCGCGGTCAATGAGGCCAACGCCGAAGGCGGCGTGGTCAACCGTCCGCTCTCCCTTGAGGTTTATGATGACCGTTCGGACCCGATTTTGGCCGCCGAAGGCGTGCGTGTTCTGGCCAAGCAGTATCACCCGGTTGCCATTGTCGGATCGAACACGTCGATGGTGACCTCCGCCGCGGCAGTGGCGGCGCAGACGCTCGGTATCCCGTTGGTCGTGCCCGAAGCGACCAACCCGGCGATCACCTCGATTGGCGACTGCATTTTCCGAGTCTGCTTTACCGACCCCGACATGGCCAATGCGCTGGCCACCTTTGCCTACCAGAGACTGGGAGTCCGCAAGGTGGCTATTTTGATGGAAGAGAAGCACGATTACACGTTATCACTCGCCCGTTTCTTCAACCGCCGCTTTCGCGAGCTGGGCGGCGAAATCGTTCTGCAGATGGGGTACGATGCCGGTCAAAAGGTCTTCGATGATCCCATCCGTCTGATCCATGAACGCAAGGCTGACGCCATTCTCGTGTCCGGATTCTATCCCGAAGCGGCGGCGATTCTCGATGCGGCCAAGGCTCGCAACCTCAGTGTCGTTTTCCTCGGCGGCGACGCGTGGGAGGCGGAAGGTTTCTTCGAAATGGCCGGCGATGCCGTGACCGACAAGTCGCGCATCTACGTGGCGTCCCACTTCTCACCCGACATCGAACGGGTTAAGGTAAAGGGCTTCGTCTCGACGTTCGAGGAAGTCAATAAGCGCCGTCCGAATACGTCCTCGGCGTTGGGCTACGATGCGTGTGGCGTGATCATCGATGCGATTGCCATCGCCAAAGAGATCACCCCGGCCGGGGTGAAGTCCGCATTGCCGGGTGTTCACCACGACGGCGTTACCGGTCAGATCGTTATCGATTCAACCCGGAGCACGACGAAGAAGGTCATCATCATGAGAGCGACCCCAGACCGTCGTTTCTCGTTTGTCCAGGCCGTGTCGGCGGCAGCGACAGAAGACTCGTCTCAATCACCGAAACCGTAGCGGCCGGTCTTCTCAGTGGTCATCCTTGTTGGAAAGCCCTTTCCACATCCGGGCGCCACGGAAAGCCGCTGACAAAATGGCCTCTCATTCTCTCTATGAGGATGTCCTCACGGGCCATCGGATCTGGGGGGGCGACGCATGCGTCGCCCTTCTTCGCTGAGGGCGTGTTTTCAAGAGACCCCACCGTCTCCCGGCGTCAGTCCTGGGATCGCTCGGCCGGACCAACGATCTGAAGAACTTGCACCCAGTCGGGATCGGTCTTCAGACGGTTCAGTGCATCAGCCGGCGCCATTTTGGCGAAGTCACGGTATTTCTTCGCGACCTCTTCGTTGTCCCCCGCGTGGTAATACGAAAGAATCATGCGCACATAGGCGTCGGTGGGATTGCCGGCGATCTTGCGGGCGCGGTCGAACTCCTTGGCGGCGCGGCGGTAATCGCCCGACGTGTAGCAGGCCTCCGCCAGCGCCATCTGATTCTCGGCCGACTTCTTGTCGATTTTTACCGCCTTCTCGTAGTCGCTGATCGCCTTCTTATAGTCGTTGAGGGCCAGATAGTACCCGCCGCGCTGGCGCCGCAGAGACGCATCACTCTTTGCGAGGTCGATCAGATAACCGGTGCAGGTCACCGCTTCCATATATTGCTTCGTTGCCGCATACAACGCCGCCGCCTGCGTGAAGTCGGCAGCGGCCGCGCTGGCATTGCCCGATTGCAAATGAGCCCAGCCACGGTAACGGATCGCATCGATGTTCTGGGGATCAGATTGCACCGCGAGGTCGAATGCCGCAATCGCCGCGGGCCAGAGATTGCGCTCAAGGTAATCCTTCCCTTCCGCGAAATGCCCGCTGCTGCGCTTGATCGGATCGCTCTTGGGGACAAGATCGGACTTGGCGATGGTCAGCGTTGACGTGACCCGTGTCTTCACGGTGACAACCGTCGAATAATCCTGGTATCCGTCGACCTGCAGGACAATGCGATGCTCCCCCGTAGTCAGGCGCTTGAGCACTTGGGCGTTCTTTCCGTAGATTTCGCCATCAACGAACACGAGGTAGTCTCCGACATCCGTCACGCGCAGGTCGACCGATCCGACCGGGCCACTCGTTGTGGTCACGACAGGAGTCTGATCGGATGGCTGGGACGCTGACTTCGTCGTGTCCGCGCTGGCGGGTGCGGTGGCGTCGGCGAAAAGCGGTGTCAGCGTAAACGAGAACTGCGACGTCTGGTTCGGTTCCGTGCGCATTGTCCCCGCCTGTGGCTGGTAGCCCGGCGCCGACGCTTTGATCAAATAGGCCCCGGGTTTGACGTCCGCAAACGAGAAGAACCCCGCCGTGTTGGTGAGAACTGCCTGACGTCCGTCCACGTCCACTGTCGCGCCGGCGATCACCCGTCCGCTGCGGGCGTCGACGACGACACCGTTGATCGTCCCCTGTCTGGGTGGATCGGCCACAAGGTAGGCCACACCGAGGGCGGCGAGCACAGTCAGTCCCGCGAACACGGCTGCTTTCAACCAGAACCTCTGTTTGGCCGCAGTACGACGAGCGGTTGATTGGGGCGATGGAGGCAGCGTGTGATTCGCTGTGCTCGCTGATGTCTCCGGCGAGCGCCTGGCCACGACGCCTGCCGACGGTGTCTTCAGGCTGGGACTCTGCCGTGGTGGCCGCATCGGCGGCGGTTGAAGTGCCGGGGGCGTTGTCCTGTGCACAGCGCGGGACTCGCCCGCCTCTGCGTCCGACCGGTGTGGCCGGTCTGTGCTTGGGCGGTCTGGCAGCCCGTTTGGGTGATTCTCCGTAGCGTCCGTTGCCGTTGAGGCTGTACCAACGGCAGACGATGGCTCCTCGGGAATCAACTCCACGGGCCGAAGTTCGTTGCCCGCGTCGGTTGGCGCATTGCCAAGATCAATCGCGTTGTATTCGGTTGTGCTCGGACCTGGCCCGGTGAATATCTGCCTCTGGCCATCCGCTGCTGCCCCATGCTCCGGGCGGGGAAGGTCCTTCAGCATCAGATCGTTTGCGTCGGGTCGCGACCCAACGGACGGATCGGTCTTTCGGGTTTTTGTCTCTGCGTACGTGGTCATGGTTCCACCTCAATCCCAGGGCCGCCTGGCCCGATGGACGCTCATCTTGAAAGGGAGTATCCTTCCTCTATAATTATCGGCAATCTCTCGATTGCTCTTCAGAACGGACTGGACAACTGGTTGACTGGGTTTGCGGTGCGGGGTTATCATTGTCTGCCCCGCACTCGGTTGCGACAGGTGAATTGTCGCCGAACGCGGGTTCCGCTCAAGCGGACTGAGGGGATGAATGACTGAACAAATGGAAAACCGGCCAGCTGTGACTTCACCATCGTCGTTCCCCGCGAACCGATACATTCTGATCGCGGTACTCGCTCTGGTTGCCGTGGTGACGATCGTTCTCCTGAAATCCAACATGGAACGTCCCAAGAGTGCCGAAGACCGAATCTCAGGCACAGGCGAATCCGCCGACATGGGTGGACCGATGGATTCTGGCTCGGCCAGCATCATGGCCGATGTGGCCCGGCAGGTCGGGCATATCAAAGACATCCTCGCCAAGGATTCCACCAACGTCGATGCGTGGGTGGCCCTCGGCAATCTCTACTTTGATGCCCGTATGCCGGAGGATGCCGTCAAGTATTATGAGGGCGCGCTCCGGTTCAAACCGGGCGACGTGAACATCATGACCGATCTGGCCACCATGAAGCGCGAGCTGAAACAGCCCGGCGATGCCATCGAACTTCTCAAGAAAGTGGTCGCCACCGACTCGACGATGGCGCAGGCGTGGTTCAACATGGGCGTGATTTACAGCTTCGATCTCGGTCTCCAGAAAGAAGCCATCGGCGCCTGGAAACACTTCCTGGCGTTGAATCCCGCCTCCGAGCATTCAGAGGCCGTCCAGCACGTGATCGACAGTCTGGAACGGATTCTGCCGAAGTAGCATAGACTCCACCTGCTGTCTCTTGTGGTCGCATGGAGATGGCTTTTTCACCGCTCCGCTTCCGGTGTGTTGAAAAACGCTCTAATCGTCATTCCCGCGCACGCGGGAATCCATTTTCTCCTTTGCCGCTCGTAGTGGACCCCCGCTTTCGCGGGGTGACATCTTGAGATGTAGGCCTCTGGTCAGGATTGTCAACACTCCCTTTCGCGGCAATGACGAGGTAGGCGTATCCGATGCCTTCTGTATGGCAGGGGCATCCTGCCCAAGTCGCACGGGCGAGAACACCCGTGCCACATGAG
>JAVHPP010000075.1:0-13691 GCA_036170655.1 Candidatus Zixiibacteriota bacterium
AATTGGCACGCGACGATCGACACCAATCTGACCGGTCCGTTCTTCTCCTGCCGCGCCGTCGTTCCGATCATGCGCGAGCAGCGTCACGGGCGGATTATTAACGTGGTGAGCGGCGCCGGACGCAACGGCATCGCGGGCATGGGACCGTACTGCGCATCCAAGTTTGGGTTGGCGGGACTGACCGAATCGCTGGCGCTGGAAGTCCGCGGCGACGGCATCCAGGTCTGCGCCGTCTTCCCCGGCTCGATTGAGACGCACTTCGCCGGGCGCACGCCGATAGATGAAAGCGCTGAGCGTTCAACGCGCGAGCGTCTGTCGCCGTTCGAAGTGGCCGAAGCGATCGCAGACCTCTGTGAAACCAATCCCAACGCGTGGATCTCGGAGTTGGTGATCAGGCCGCTGATTCTGTGACCGCACGTGGATCTCCAATCCCGGCGTCAACCCTTTCTTCCTTTCATTTGGATTGAAGGGGCTTGGTCAGTGCGTTACATTATCGAAGTCGGCGGCGGAATGGTGGGCCGACGCGCCTCGGTTCAGATGCGAGACGCTGGTCGCTCCACCCCCAAGCAGAGAGCAGGATGGCCATGCACGCAGAGAATTCTGACGCAAAGAACAGCAAGGCTCGGAGCAGCAGAGAGACAGCCCGCACCAATCCGGTTGATTCGACGACCGCTCCGAATTTCATCCGCGACATTGTCGCGGAGGATCTGAAAACCAACAAGTACGACGGACGGGTCGTGACGCGCTTTCCGCCGGAGCCCAACGGATACCTGCACATCGGGCACGCCAAGTCGATCTGCCTCAATTTTGGCGTCGCCGCCGAACACGCAGGTGGGGTCACGCATCTCCGCTTCGACGACACCAACCCCAGCAAGGAGGATGTTGAGTACACCGAGGCGATCAAACGGGATGTCCTCTGGCTCGGCTTTGACTGGGGCGACAAACTGTTTCATGCTTCCGACTACTTCGAGCAGTTCTACGAGCACGCTGTCCGACTGATCAAGGCCGGGAAGGCGTATGTCGATGACCTGACACCTGAAGAGATACGTGAGTACCGTGGCACGCTGACGGATCCGGGACGGGAAAGTCCGCATCGGAACCGCTCGGTGGAGGATAACCTCGATCTATGCACCAGAATGCGGGCGGGGGAATTCCCCGACGGCTCACGTGTGCTGCGCGCCAAAATCGACATGACGTCGGGCAATGTGAACCTGCGCGATCCGGTCATCTACCGCATCAAGCACGAGGCGCATCACCGGACGGGCGACACATGGTGCATCTACCCGATGTACGATTTCGCCCACTGCCTGTCCGATTCCATCGAGCGCATTACCCACTCGATCTGCACGCTCGAATTCGAAGACCACCGTCCGCTATACGACTGGTATCTCGACCAGTTGGGCGTGTACCATCCGCAGCAGATCGAGTTTGCGCGGCTGGAACTCAGCTACACGGTCATGAGCAAACGCAAGCTCCTCACGTTGATTGCGGAGGGGCGCGTTTCCGGGTGGGACGATCCTCGCATGCCGACGATCGCCGGTCTGCGCCGCCGCGGATTTACGCCGGAAGCGATCCGTGATTTCTGTGAACGCATCGGCGTGGCCAAGCGGATGGACAGTGTGGTCGACGTGGCCCTGCTCGAGCACTGCCTGCGTGAGGACCTGAACCGGCGCGCCCCGCGGGTGATGGCGATCCTGCGCCCGTTGCGGCTGGTCATCGATAACTATCCGGAGGACAAGGGGGAGGAGTTCGACGCCGAGAATAATCCGGAGGATCCCGCCGCCGGGACACGAAAGATTCCCTTTTCACGCATCGTCGCCATTGAGCGCGATGACTTTCGCGAGGATCCCCCCAAGGGGTATTTCCGTCTCGCGCCGGGCCGGGAAGTCCGTCTCAAGCACGCTTATTACATTACCTGCACGCGGGTCATCAAAGACGAGCGAACCGGCGAGCCGGTTGAGATCCACTGCACTTACGATCCCGCGTCGCGTGGCGGCGGCACACCGGATGGACGGACTGTGCGGGGGACACTGCACTGGGTTTCCGCGCCGCATGCGATTCGGGCGGAAGTCCGGCTCTACGACCATCTCTTCACCAAGCCCAATCCCGAAGAAGACCCCGATTTCCGCGTCAATCTCAACCCCAACTCGCTGGAGCGGCTGACGGCCTGCATGGTCGAACCAAGTCTGAAATCTGCCGCGCCCGGCAGCCGTTACCAGTTTCTGCGCAACGGCTACTTCTGCGCCGACTTGGTCGATTCTACGCCCGAGGCGCTCGTGTTCAATCGAACCGTGTCTCTGCGCGATTCCTGGGCGAAGATGCAGAAAAAGTAGGGTGGGTGCTTTGCACCCACCATTTGGTCGCACCCGTCCCAAGATGGTGGGTGCAGAGCACCCACCCTACAGTGGACTTGGTCGATTCCACGTCCGGGTCGCTCGTATTTAGTCGGACCGTGTCTCTGCGCGATTCGTGGGTGAAGAGGCAGAAGAAGTAGGGTGGGTGCTTTGCACCCACCATTTGGTCGCACCGGCCCCAGGATGGTGGGTGCAGAGCACCCACCGTACGGCCGTATCATTCCCATTCGATGTCCGCGCCTATGCTCTGTTCCGACAGTCGCTTCTCTTGGTAGAATCCTTTCTCGACGAATGATCGATACGTCGAATACGACCATTCGCCCGGCTCGGCGGCCAATCCGTGTTTTACGGGATTGAAATGGATGTAATCGATGTGACGCCGCAGATCATCCTCGTTGCGGATGGTGTGTTCCCAATACCGCCGCTACCAGACCGTCCTCTCTGTGTGCCGCTGTCGTGACGGATTCGCTGGAGCGCTATGTGATAGACCATCCGCCACCAGGCGGGAAAACCTCGACTTGATCAGTCGCCATCGCGTCGGGAAATCCGCATCGCCCTCCGGTAATTTCCAGATACAATGGAGATGATCCGGCAACAAAACCCAGGCCGGCGATTCAAAGGGAAAGCGCACACGTGTTTCTTGAACCGCGGACCGCAGCGCCAAGCGGCAAACGTCTTGACAGAGAATCGGCATCCGGTCATACGTTACGACCGTGAAAAAATACGTGCCCCCGGGGATGCGTACTCGGCGGTATTCGGGCATACGGGAGAGTATCCCCGTTGGGATAAGTGGTTCAAGAGAAATCGTGCGTGCGACTAAGTAGGGTGGGTGCTTTGCACCCACCATTTCGTCGCACCCGTCCCAAGATGGTGGGTGCAGAGCACCCACCCTACTCGTACAGGAACTTGAGATATATTCGAAGGGGGTGAACTGGGCATAGGGTGACTTATTGATGATGGTGTCTTCGTAGGGCGTTGAAACATCCACCGCGACGGCCCAGAGTCCATTGAACTTGCTGATGGCAACTCGTAGTCAGAGTGGTTCTTGAGCTCGACATTGTACTCCAGATTGTCCTGAAGCCCTGCCTGGGTCAAGTTGCTCGAGCCAGTAATCACGCGCCCCTTGTCTCTGTCGCCCTCAGCGAAAGTCATGATGTAGACTTTCGCGTGGAGGATTTCGCTGGGGTGAGCTTTGATCTCCAGTTTACCCGAGCGAATCCACTCCACAAACTTCTGAACACCCTTCTCGATGTCCGCAGTGTCTGCAGATTTCTCGAGTTCGTCGAGCAACTCCTTGGTAACCCGCTCTTTCGCGGACGCGTGCGACACCAGGTTCAACTCGCCCTGCTCTCTATCTCGTTGCAGAAGTTCGTATGCCGCGCGATCAGTCCGGAGGCCAACCAGGATGCGAATCTTCTCGACGTTCTCCATGGCCGGATAGAGCTTGTAGAAACCGCTGATGAAAAAGCACCCCACCAGGCAGTCGAAGTAATGGGTGTCAGTCTCGAGCAAGATTTCAAAGCGATGACGCAGGCTTTTGCCCGGCTCATTGGTAATGAACGTGAGGTCGGTTGACATTGTCATAGAGTGTGCCTCTGATCTGATGTGGGTGGGTGGGCACAATCTAAGAAACGAGATTCCTGTTTGCCAGCGCTTCGCTCCGTTCGTGGCGTCGTTAAGGTGAGCCGCCGGGACCGTCTTTTCCGCGCACTCGGATTCTCCGCACCTGCGCCGATTTGTCGCGGAATCTCGCACATTTCGCCGTATATTCCCGCCCGTGCGGTTGCAAGCGCGGACCGCCTTGGTCAGTGAAGTAGACGTTATTGAGGCAAAAGTGAATCCATCGGTCAAAGCACCAGTTATCAAATCTCCCGCTACCAAGTCCCCCGCACCAAGCGCTCCCGTGGCGGACAGCTTTTCATCGTTTGCGCTTCACCCCGACCTGTTGCGCGGCGTGGCGGATATGGGTTTCACCCGCCCAACGCCAATCCAGCGTGACACCATTCCTCCGGCGCTGGAGGGGCGCGACATTCTGGCTTGTGCAATGACGGGATCGGGCAAGACGGCGGCTTTTCTGCTGCCGATTCTCCATCAACTGCTTGGGAAACGACGCCACACGACGCGCGCGCTGGTCCTGACACCGACGCGGGAGTTGGCCGCACAGATCGCCGAACATCTGGAGTCACTGGCGATCCACACGCCCTTGTCGGGCGCGGCGGTCTTCGGCGGCGTCGGCATGGGACCGCAGGAGCATGCTTTTCGCTCCGGCGTCGATGTGATCGTCGCGACACCGGGACGCCTGCTGGACCATTTTCAATATCCGTATGCACGGCTGGCCGGGCTGGAGATTCTTGTTCTCGATGAAGCCGACCGGATGCTCGACATGGGTTTTCTGCCCGACATTCGCCGGATACTCAGCCATCTGCCGCCGCCACGTCAGACATTGTTTTGCTCGGCGACCTTGCCGCCGCCGATCGTGGCGCTCTCCCGCGAGATGCTGAACCGTCCCGTGGCCATCAATGTCGAGCGCAAGTCCGCACCGGCTGTGGGTATCACACAGTCGGTCTATCCGGTTCGCCGAGAACTGAAGGCCCCGTTGCTGCTGGAACTGCTCCGGCGTGGTTCGATTACGAGCGCGCTGGTCTTCACCCGCACCAAGCACCGGGCCAACCGTCTGGCCGAGTTCCTTCAGCGTCACGGCGTGGTCTGCGAACGCATCCACGGCAACCGCAGTCAGAATCAGCGCACCGAGGCCCTTGACGGATTCAAGAACGGCCGCTTTCCGGTGCTGGTGGCCACTGATATCGCCGCACGCGGGATCGACGTCGAAGGCATCTCCCACGTGGTGAACTTCGATGTCCCCGAAGTGCCTGACAGCTACATTCATCGCGTGGGACGGACAGCCCGCGCTTCGGCGACCGGGGATGCGTTCACATTTGTTTCAGACAGCGAAGAAGCGGATTTGCGGGCGATTGAAAAGGCGCTCGGCGTACGTCTGCCACGAATGTTGCTGGATGGGTTTGACTACACGGCCCGGTCAGCCGAGAAACTTGAGATCCCTCTGGCTGAACGAATCGCCGATATTCGAGCGCGTCGCGCTGTGGAACGCGGCCGTGCCGGGAAGAAGACTCAGCAGCGCGAGCAGGGACGAACCAGAGAATCCGTGCGCACGAAGACGAATGCCCCAGCGACGACAAAACCCTTGGCGCCGAAGCCGAAACCGGCTGGTGGCGGATATGGCCGCACGTCCCGTCCGCCGGGAAAGACCACGCGACGGGGCCCCCGGCGTGTCCGGTGAGAAGCGTCTACGCCTTCTGGAAGCGCCACGAACTGTCCCTGGGTATGCACCCGAGTCTTGACGCACGGACGTGGCACTCTCCAGCCGCGGCTGCAACAGAATCGTTATGTCATTTTTGTTCCGGCGCAGGTGAAACGCGGAACAAGGCATTGAATGAGCGGGAGCGTCTGGTTAGATTGACGCCGCCATGAGTCATGCTCACACGACGAAACACTCGTTATGGTGGGCCCAATCCACAGGCGCAAATTCACTCTGTCTGGCACGGTTCACCGTGAACGGTGCCATCTCGTGACAGATGACCATCGGGAGTGATTATGTTTAAGCGCTTCTTGCCCAGGGAAACCTGTTTCTTCGACTTTTTCGAGCAGCACAGCAAGCTGTCGATCGAAGCGTGCACGGAACTGAGCGCCATTGTCTCAAATCCCGCCGAGTTGGTCAGCCGGGCCAACCGCATCAAGGAGATCGAGCATCAGGCGGACGATGTCACGCATCAGTGCATTGATGCCCTCCATCGCACCTTTATCACGCCGATCGACCGAGCGGATATTTACCGGCTGATCAAGCGGCTCGATGACGTTGTCGATTCCGTCGATTTGTCCGCTTCGCGGATGATGCTCTACGAGATGACCGAGATGTGGCCCGAGTTGAAGCAGTTGGCCGAGCTTCTGATCAATGGGACCACCGCGATTGAAGGCGCCATTCACGGCCTGCGCAAGCTGAACCAGAAGGGCGAGGCCATTCAAGAGCGCTGCCGGGCCATTTATGAGGCCGAGACGGAGGCCGATCAGATCTTGCGGTCAGCGCTTGCCCGTCTCTTCAAGGAGGAGACCGATCCGATCCTCGTGATCAAACGGAAAGAGATCCTTGAGCGCCTGGAAAAAGCCACCGATCGCTGCGAAGATGTCGCCAACATCGTCGAGGGCATTGTCATCGAAGCGTCCTGACCATGACAGCCCTCATGCTTGTCATGATTGTGACGGTCGCGGTGGCGCTGCTGTTCGACGTGATCAATGGATTCCATGATGCGGCCAATTCCATCGCCACAGTCGTGTCGACGCGGGTACTGACTCCCAAGGTGGCTGTCTGGTGGGCCGCCTTCTTCAATCTCGTTGCCATGTTCATCTTCGCGCCCCGCGTGGCCGACACGATTGCCAAGATTGTGAGAATTGATGGACAGGATACGGTTTATGTGTATGTGGTGCTGGCTGGTCTGGTCGGGGCGATCCTGTGGGACTTGATCACCTGGCGGCTGAGTCTGCCAACCAGTTCATCCCATGCCCTGATCGGGGGAGTGGCGGGCGCCGGGCTGGCGTACAAAGGGGTGGATGTTATTCGGTGGGGGCATATCTGGAAGACCGTCCAGTTCATTCCGTTGGCTCCCCTGATCGGTCTGGTAATCGGGTTCATCATCGCCATGCTTGTCTTTTGGGCGTTTCGCCGCTGGCGGCCAAGTAGTGTGGACCGGCTGTTCCGCAAGGGGCAGCTGCTGTCCGCCGCGTTGTACTCTCTCGGCCACGGCGGCAACGATGCCCAGAAGACCATGGGAATTATCATGGCCCTCTTGATCGCGGGCGGGATTATGAAACCCGACACGCAACTTTCTCTCATGCATTCCAATACGATGTGGATTATCCTGTCCTGTCATCTGGCCATGGGGCTTGGCACCGCCTTTGGCGGCTGGAGAATCGTCAGGACGATGGGTATGAGGATCACCAAGCTCAAACCGGTCGGCGGTTTTTGCGCCGAATCGGCCGGCGCGGCGACACTGTTCATGGCGACGCACCTCGGTGTCCCGGTTTCCACCACACACACGATCACCGGGGCGATTGTCGGCGTGGGCGCCACGAACAAGCTGTCAGGGATTAAATGGGGCGTGGCCGGACGCATAGTGTGGGCGTGGGTCTTCACCATCCCAGCCGCCGGACTGATGTCATCGGGATGTTTCTACCTGATCAAGTTCATCCATCCGGGTTTCTGAGCGGCGACGGACGTTGGATTGCCACGCCCCAGCCCCAAAGCTGCCCCAAAACAACTATAGATAGAAAGCCGGCATGGCCCTTCCCGTTTGGGGAGGCCCGTCGCCGGCTTCTGGTCAACACACGGTAGATGAGAAATCCCCTCTCGGAACGAGAGAGATTGTCTCCCTACTTCCCCTTCTCTTTGAGTTGTTTCTTCAATGCGTCCATCTCTTCACGGAGCTTAGCGACCTCTTGGCGAAGGTCCATCTGACTTGCGCCGTGCGCCTGCATGGCGTCACGCAGAGCGCGTCGGGTCTCGCGCCGGGCGAAGTCATCTTCCCTGGGGAGCGGACGGGCGGCGCGTGGGTTCGCGCGGAAGAAGCGGCGGTCAACGCCTGACCAGGTGTCGGATTCCTCAATGGCCACATCGACCGTCTTCTCTTCGTTGCCCCGGCGCAGTACGGTCACGGTAACTTTGTCGCCTTCGTGTTTCTTTTGGACTCGCTGGCGGACGTCCGCCACGCTCCCGACCGGGCGGTGGTCGACGTTGACAATTACGTCGCCGGCCTGCAGCCCGACCTTGGCTGCGGGGCCATCCTTGACGACCTCGTTGATCAGGACACCGCCGTCTTTGGCGCCGAAGTAGTCTGCCAACTGGTCAGACAACTCGTACAGAGACACCCCGATGCGCGGCGTGGACAGCTGGCCCAGCGAGAATGCAAAGGCGTGGGGCGGGTCGAGTGGAGGATCGGGCGCGATCGCATCCGGATCAGAAAGGTCCGGCATCTCCCACTCTTCCGCGATAACGTCTTCGTCACTGTTTTTGTCCTCGCCGACGACAACTTTGATATCCTTCTTGTGGCGATCGCGTTCGATGACAACTGTCTTGCTCTCGCCGGGTTCACTCCGTTCGACATTGCGTGTCAGCGAGCGGGCGGAGTTGATGTCCTGCTCCCCAAACCGGAGGATGACATCCCCCTTCTCAATTCCGGCCTTGTCCGCCGGGGAGCCCTTGGCGACCTCGATGACATAGACTCCCTCGGTCGAGGACAGTTTTTCGGACTCCATCAAGTCCCGGTCGATCTCTTGAATCGCTACTCCCAGCCAGCCCTTACTCTTCTCTTTCGCTTTTTCCTGACCCTGTTCAGTCGCGCCGCGAGCAACGCCTGCCGTCAGAAGCGCCATCACCGCCAAGGCGAGCGACCAGCGCCCCCAAGAACCTGCTTTTATCCTCATGCTTGTTCCTCCGTGCTTATGAGTTTTCCACACAAACCCATGTTTCGTCTCTTCTACGATTCGACCTCCCGGAGGTTCCGTGTTTCTTCCGGGTACGAGTACGCCGTCTCATCGATACCGGTTGACAAAACATGTTTCGGGCGCAATTGATAAGGGTTGAAGGCATTGCATGAAATCGCAGACTGAGTACCTGACATTCGAGACCCGCCTGAAACGGGAGTATCATGATATCACGGAGGAAGTGGCTGCGGTTGTCACCAAGGCGGGGATCGCGGAAGGAATGGCGCTGGTCTCCGCGATGCACATTACAGCGGGTGTCTGGGTCAATGACCATGAGGACGGGCTGCTGGCCGACATCGACCAGTGGCTGGAATCGCTGGCGCCGTACCGCCAGGATTACCGTCACCACCGGACCGGCGAAAACAATGCCGACTCACACCTGAAAAGTTTGCTGGTTGGTCATCAGGTCATCGTGCCGGTTACGAACAGCCGGCTCGATCTGGGGCCGTGGCAGCGTGTGTACTACGCTGAGTTCGACGGGCAGCGCAAGAAGCGGGTTATCATCAAGGTGATGGGAGAGTAAGACGCGCCGGGCGTTTCTCGCATGGGGAGGATGATGGACAAACGGCGGTATGAACTCAAGCGGGTCGGAGTCTTCTCGGCTGTCAAGACTTGCTTTGTCCTCGGCGGCGCCACCGGATTCCTGACGGGTTTGATGATGTGGGCGTTTCTGGGCATGGCGATTTGGATGGGGCAGCGCTCCCCCTTTCCGGCCGGCCTGGGAGGTCAATATCAGATGGAGAACATTCTGGGGAATGTGATCGGCGCAATCGGGTTCGTCTTCCCTTTGGCTGGCGCTTTCACTGGGGCCATCGGCGGAGTTGTTCTCGGCTTTGTCCTGTCCCTCTTCTATAACCTGAGCGCCCGTTTCTGGGGGGGGCTCGAGTTGGACTGGGAGACTGTTGCTCCGCCGGTGAGGATGACGCCACCAACGCCGGTATTGGTCAGCAGTACCCCGTCGCCCCTGCCGGAGGGCGGTACTCCCCTGCCGGTCGCGCAACAATCAGCACGGTCGCATCAGCCATCGGTGCAAACCGGGGACGCAGCGGAGAACGATCATCCTGGGACCGGTCAACTCTATGAATGAAAGGTGGAATCGTGCGGACGCCGAGGGTGTCACGCCGACATGACAACTATGACAAGTCCAGTACGTGTTCGCATCGCTCCGTCGCCCTCCGGGCATCTCCATGTGGGAACCGCGCGCACGGCGGTGTGGAATTGGCTCTTTGCGCGCCACCACGGCGGCCAGTTCATCCTCCGGATCGAAGACACGGATACCGAACGGTCATTCCCGGAGATGGTCGATTCGATCCAGGCCTCTCTGCACTGGCTGGGGCTTCAATGGGATGAGGGACCTTACTTCCAGTCGCAACGGCAGGAAATCTATCACGTCTGGGTCGAGCGCCTGAGACAATCGGCGAACGCCTACGACTGCTATTGTACGCCGGAAGAATTAGCGGCCAAACGGGAAACAGCGCAGAGGGAAAAGAAGCCGTTGCATTACGATGGGCACTGCCGGAACCTGACCGATGCCGATCGTGCGCGCTACCAATCGGAGGGTCGTCGGGGGGCCCTGCGGTTACGCATTCCCGGAGGCACGACACACTACAGCGACTTGGTCTATGGTGAGATGACACGCGCGAATAGTGAACTCGACGACTTTGTCTGTGTGCGCGCCGATGGCCGTCCGACGTACAATTTCGCCTGTGTCATTGACGATCACGATATGCGCATCTCGCATGTCATTCGCGGCAACGACCATATCACGAACACATTCAAGCAAATCCTCATCTACCGTGCCCTCGGGCTGGAGCCGCCGCAATTCGCCCACTTGCCTCTCAACTTGGGCAAGGACCGGCACAAGATTTCCAAGCGTGAAGGAGCAACGTCGGTCATCGAATATCAGCGGATGGGCTTCCTGCCGGAAGCGATGGTCAACTTCCTCGCGCTTCTGGGCTGGTCTCCGGGCGATGACCGCGAGATCATGACCGCGGAGGAGATGATCCAGGCATTTTCCCTCGAACGGGTCAATGTGTCCAATGTCATCTTCGATCTCCAGAAGTTGGAGTGGATGAATGGCGAATATATCCGCAAGATGGACACTAACACACTTCTGGAACGGCTGACACCGGTGCTGATGGAATCGGGTTTGGTGACCCGCCTGCACATCCAGACCCACTGGAGCTGGATGCTGCGCGTGGTCGAGACCTTGCGTGAGCGGATGCACCTGCTCAATGACATCGCCGACATGGGGGCATTCTACTTTACGGATCGCTTTGACTACGATGCCAAGGGGACACAGAAACATTTCGGCCGTCCCGGGGTGGCCGAAGACCTGAATCTTCTGGCCAGCGAGTTTGCCGTTATTTCCGAGCGGGAGTTCAACAAGGAGCACACCGAGGACGTCCTGAGGAAATTAGCGGAACAACTGGGTCGCTCACCGGCAGAGTTGATCCATCCCTTGCGGCTGGCGCTGACTGGCACGACTGCCGGCCCGGGGATGTTTGACATTATTGAACTTCTGGGGCGAGACCAATGCGTTCAGCGGCTGCAACGCGCCGTATCCACGATTCGCGGCGCTGTGTCGTCAGACTCGCGAGTGGACCATTGATTCTCCCCAAGAGGTTAACGGCACGGGAACTCGTCTGTATAATCATATATGGATATGCGCATAAAGGAACTTGCGCGATGAAGAGGACAGTCTCCCATGTCCGTCGCCTGCCTGGGTGGGGCTCTCTGGTTCTCATTTTGCTGGCTGCGGTCTCGGCTCGTGCGGCCGATCCGTTGCCGCTTTTGATGGAGACGCTGTCGGCCGTTGTTCCCGAGCAGGATGGATGGTTCATCGAGGCGCCGTTGGGAGCGATTCCGGGCATGCCCGATGATTCACGGGCTGTCTTCGACTCTCCCCGTGTTTTGGTCCCCACCATCGATGTTATCGATCTGGCGGTCGGCAAGATCCTGGCGGCGGGACAGAGAATACCGGTGAAGCGGATTACCCGTTATGATCACAAACCCGGCTTGGGGGGGCTGCCGGGGTTCCGCGGTGTGCTGTGCGAAGTGGACAGCCAACCGGGCGCGGGGTTTGTGATTCTCACGCCCCACCAGAACCGTTTCTTGATCTGGGCGCGCCGTCAATATTTCCGCGAACTGTCCAATGATAGTACCCCCGGTAAGGTCCGTGACTGGTATGCCCGGTCGGTGTCGGACCATTTGGCGTCGATTGACTACCGGGTGCCGGACGCAACGCCTCCCTCCGCCACAGAGCGAGATCTGCCCGCGTGGATGGACCTCTATCCGCCACGACCTTCTCCCGCCATGGCCGAAGATTCGCTGGACTCGGTGCGGAGCGCCGCAGCCGAAATGGCTCTCTGGGGATGCGGCGGATTCACCGAGATCGTTCCAACCCCGGCCATGATCGAGCGCTTCATCACGTCGGCCCCGGAAACACTCTACACAAACCGTGACCCGGCGCTGCTGCAGTCCGCGTACCGGGATTTTTTTGCCAAGGGTGGGGAGATGTCCGCTGTCAATGTCTTGACGCGCGTCGCGTTCGATACGCTTTCCGTGGGCTGGTACATCTTCGGCGTCGATCGCTACGGACGCGTGCGCATTGCCGATACGCCAGCCCCAGTTCCTCGGGACAAACCGCAAGAGCAGCGCCGGAATTTCCCGGGTCACATGATGTTGTTCTCCGAACAGCCGCTCGCGGCGGTGGGAGAGTTCGAGATTTTGAGTCGCGATGGCCAGCCCGTTCTGCGAACGGTCACGATTCAGTCGGATCACTACCTCGACTCGCGTTTTTCGTCCGCCGTGACGAATGAGATCAGTCAGCATTCCGACGAGCATCTGCTCTGCTTGGGGCATTTGTTCGCCAGCTTGAAGAAGATCGGCGTGCCGTTGGACAATGTCCGCATCCGGAAGTTCCGGTGACGAACCGGCCGTCCGCTCTTTCCCCCGGGTCTGAGTGCGCGCGGCGACAGATGCTGACACAGCCCACAGCGCAACGCCCGACATGAGCGTGGGCACCATTCCCGGAAGCACTTGGAAACCGGGTCGCCGGAGCGTAACGTCATCCCCATGACCGATCAGGAACCCCTTGCGTTTCGCATGCGTCCGCGCCGTCTGGCGGAGTTCGTCGGACAGTCTCATCTGCTGGGCGAGGGCAAGCCATTGCGTCGCGCGATCGAAGGTGATCGGATCGGTTCCATGCTGTTCTGGGGACCTCCGGGGAGCGGCAAGACCACACTGGCGCATGTCATCGCCAGTCACACCGGGGCCGACTTTGTTTTCTTCTCCGCTGTGCTGTCCGGTGTCAAAGATGTCCGCGAGGTTGTGGAACGCGCGCAGAAGCGTCTCGCTTTCGATGGAGGGCGCACCGTTCTCTTTGTCGATGAGATCCACCGCTTCAACAAGGCGCAACAAGACGCCTTTCTGCCGCACGTTGAACAGGGATGTTTGATTCTCATCGGCGCGACCACCGAAAACCCATCGTTCGAAGTCAATCCCGCTCTCCTGTCACGGCTGGCCGTGCATGTCCTCCACGCGCTTACGGAGGCGGAGATCATTCAGATCCTGCGCGCGGCGCTGGCCGATACCGAGCGGGGACTGGGGAAACAGTCGTTGGAGGTCTCGGATGATGTTTTGAACCTGATTGCTGTCTTATCGAATGGGGATGCCCGCCGGGCGCTGACGGTGCTGGAGATGGCGGCGGGCGATGTGGCCAAGCGCCTTCCCGAGACAGCGGCGATCACGGCCGATCTGATTCGCGACATTGTCCAGCGGAAG
>JAVHPP010000076.1:0-2872 GCA_036170655.1 Candidatus Zixiibacteriota bacterium
CCGGCCGGGCGCCACTACACATTCCGCGAAACAACAACATTTCGGATCAGCCGCCTGCCTTATCCCCTGTTCCCGGTTCCATGCGGTAGCGTTCGGTTTTGACCGAGTTGATCTCCGCCAGCAGTTCCTTGGGATCGATCAACTTCTTGCGAACCAGGAGACGCACCAGCGCTTCCTGGGCAAGATTGTTGGACAGGGCCAGTTCCTCGTAGGTCACCATCCGTTCCTTGCCATTGATGACCAGCCGCAATGCGTACGGCGGCCTCTGTACCTCATCTGCCACGATTCCTCCCCGTTGTGTGGCGCTGACGCGCAACCGGGTCACGGCAAATCATGCCGCAAAGTCTCCCATTACCGATTACAGTTCTACTCACCGGGCAGCACGGAGCGGGTGCGCAACACGCGTCCCCTTGCCGCATGCGGACAGAGCCAGCCACTGGAGACCAAACGTCCCGCGGCGTTACAGTGAGTATTTGCCAAAGTCTTCGGGATTGAGATTGCGGAGACGCTCCTTGAGCGACTCGGGATCGTATGGTTCCTGCGTGTCGCCCGTTCCTTCCGGGCGCTTCTGAAACAGCTCTTCATTGACGAAGATCGGCGCTTTGGCTTTGAGCGCCAGAGCGATCGAATCGGAGGGCCGGGCATCGATCTCGATCGTCTGCCCGTCACGTGACACATAGATGCGGGCAAAGAAGGTCTGGTCCTTCAGTGCGGTCACTTCGATCTTATCGACCTTGCCGCCCAGTTGCCCGATCATGCCATTGAGCAGGTCATGAGTGAGCGGGCGCTTGGAGGTCACGCCCGACAACTCCATGGCGATCGCCCACGCTTCGAAGTGACCAATCCAGATGGGCAGCACCAGATCGCCTTCTTCGGGCGCCAGCACAACGACCGGCGAGTTGGACGTCACATCCAGCGCCAATCCATTGATCTTGGCTTTGACCATCATGATGAAGGTCCGGCTATTCGGTTTTCTTAACCACCCAAACCTTGAGCTTGGCAATCACGTCACGTTCCAGCTTGACCCCCACGGTATACACGCCAAGGGCTTTGATCGGCTCATCCAACTGGATGTCCCGACGGTCAATGATGAACCCCTGCGGTTCGAGCAGTTCAGCGATCTGCGCCGCGGTCACGGAGCCAAAGACCTTGTCTTCTTCGCCGACCTGCACCTCTGCGGTGCAGGAGATCTTCTCCAATGCCATACACAGCTTCTCGGCCTCACGCAGACGCTTGTTGTCCCGCAGACGCTTTTGGACACCGACCTGCCCGATGGCGCGCAGATTCCCATCCGTAGCGGGAATCGCCAGATTGCGGGGGATCAGGTAGTTGCGGGCGAAACCGTCTTTGACGGCCACCACTTCGCCGCACTTGCCCACCGTTTCAACATCATCTCTCAGAATAATCTTCATCTCATTGTCCCCAGACTCCCTCTTGGAGCCGCGCCTTATTTGTAGGTTTCGGCCACGAATGGCAGGAGCGCGAGGTGACGCGCCCGCTTGATCGCCCGAGTCACACACCGCTGGTAGAACGCGGAAATTCCGGTGAGGCGACGGGGCAGAATCTTCCCGCGATCGGAGAGAAACTTCCTCAGCAAACGTTCGTTACGGTAATCGATCTCATACAACTTCAACTCGGTGAACCGGCGGCCATGTCGCTGACCGCCGCCACCGCGGCGGTCCCGCCCGCCTTCGCGGTCGTTATCATGGTCGCGGCCGTGGTCACGGTCTTTACTGTCCCGACTGCCCTTGCCCTTTCTCATCAATTCACTCCTTCAGCAAATTCGTTGTCAGATGAAGCCAGCCTGCGGCTTAGTCGTCTTCGGTAGGCGTCTTGATCTCCGGGGCGAATGTCTCAGCGCTGATCGGAGCATCGGTCCCCGGCACAGGACTCCGTTCTCCCCCTGCGGCGGAGATGCCCTCTCCGGTCGTGGTGAGGCGGGCCGCTTTGGCTTTGTCCATCTCCTCCAGATATTGCGGGTTGTCGGCCAAAACCGTCAGGTAGCGGAGGCAGGTCTCATCCAGACGGAATTGCCGTTCCAGTTCACGCGGGACAGACGGCGCCGAGTCATGGACGATGTGCACGTAGAACCCGTGCGTCTGTTTCTTGATCTCATAGGCCATGCGCCGCATCCCCCAGCGTTCGAGCCGCGTGATCGAGCCGTTCTGGGTGATGATGTCGGAGTACTTGGCAATGGACTTCTCCCAGCCCTCATCCTGGAGCTGGGGGTCGATAATGAACGTTGTTTCGTAAAGCGTCATTCACCCTCCCCTGGTCTGTCGGCGCCCGTCACGTCATTCGGCTGAGGTGGGGGCGCGGGGGGTTTGCGGTTAAATACGTTTGCGGCGGCGACCGGGCCACGGGCCACAATCATGGCAACCGCGTCAGCGGCGGCCGTCGCCATTTCCCGAGCAACAATAAACTCATTGGCCCCAAAGGGGTCAAGGACAAATTCGGCCGGATCAACCCCCTCCGGCACCGGCCCCACCCCGCACCGCACCCGAACAAACGCTTCGGACCCAAGATGTTCAATCACCGACGCCAGCCCATTATGCCCGCCGGACGACCCGCGTTCCCGTATCCGAATCTGCCCCAGCGCGAGATCGATATCATCGGCAACTACAATCAGTTCAGCCGGTTCCAGCCCATAGAGAGTAGCGCACTGCTCAAGAGCCCGCCCCGATTCGTTCATATATGTGGTCGGCTTGACCATGCGAACCACTTGCCCGCCGACTCGTCCCTCAGCGATGAAGAAATCCCCTTTGCCGGGCTTGAAGGCGACTTTGGCCCGCTCGGCCAGAATGTCCCCCACCCACCAGCCGAGATTGTGGCGGGTCAGGCGGTAGCGGTCGGTGGGGTTGCCGAGGAGGAG
>JAVHPP010000077.1:0-13399 GCA_036170655.1 Candidatus Zixiibacteriota bacterium
CCTGTCGCTGCACCCGCCGTATACGAAAAAACGGATGGTAGGAAGACGGACGAAACGTACCACGCTCGGGCGACCTGCAAGTCTTGAACCGCCAGTCTGACATTGGAGTGAGTATGACGAAAAAGGGAAAGAAGAAACTGTTCATCATCGGCGGTATCGTCGTCGTGGCGGCCATTTTGGTCGTAGTCAATCTGACACGTTCGTCCGCCAAGACAACGAAAGTCACGACAGCGAAGGTCAAGCAGGGCAAGCTGGTGTCGCTCGTGACCGCGTCGGGGAAGGTCAAGCCGAAGACTGAGGTGAAGATTTCCGCCAACGTGTCCGGTGAAATCGTCGGCCTCCCTGTTGTGGAGGGGCAGCGTGTCAGCAAGGGCGACCTGCTGGTTCAGATCGAGCCCAAGCAGTATGAGGCGCAGGTGCGTCAGACGCAGGCTGGCTACGAAGCGGCGGTCGCGTCGATGAAACTGGAGGAGGCATCAGCCAACGAAGCGCAACTTATCCATGAGCGCCAGAAGGCGATGTTCGAGAAAGGTCTGACGTCGAAGGAGGCCTACGACGCCGCCAGAACGCGTCACGAGACTGCCCAGGCATCACTCGATGCTGCCCGCTCGCGGGTCCAGCAATCTAAAGCATCCGTTGACCAAGCCCGCGAGAGCCTGAGTTATACCACCATCCGGTCCCCAATCGATGGTTATGTCACGGATCTCCGTTCAGAGCTCGGTGAAATCGTGATGGGGTCTCTGAACTATCAGGCATCGGTCATCATGGTTGTCAGCGATCTGTCGGAGATTGAAGTCGAAGTCGAAGTCGACGAGACAGACATCGATCAGGTGGCGCTGACGCAGGCGGTCAAGATCAAGCTGGATGCGATCCCCGACACGTCATTCGCCGGACAAGTGACCAAGATCGGCAACACGGCCAAGGTCACGGGTCTGGGTTCACAGGATCAGGTGACCAACTTTCTCGTGACCATCCTGGTTACCGACAGCGTCCCCAACATCAAGCCCGGCATGACCGCGACATGTGAGATCACAACCAACTCGCGCGACAATGTGCTCAAGATTCCCATCGGCGCTGTGGTTCTGCGTGACGAGAGTTTTCTAAAGAAGCACGATGGGAAAACGGCGGAGTCTTCCTCTTCCGTCGGCGTGAGTGAGGCGGCCGCAGCGAATGACAGTGATTCCGCGAAAGCGGCGAACGACGACGAGAACACTAAGAAGAAGCCACTGGAAGGGGTTTTCGTGGTGCGTGGTGGAAAGGCGATGTTTGTCCAAGTGACGACTGGCATTGCCGACCAGCAGAACATCGAGGTGCTCTTGGGGTTGCAGAAGAATGATGAGATCGTCGTCGGGCCGTTCCGCACGTTACGCTCTCTCGAAGATGGTGACCGGGTGGAAGCCAAAGAGGAAAAAGCGGGCGCCAGGTCCAAGGATACCGGCAACAACAAGGACGGCAGCGACAAGGATGCCTGAACTGCGGCAGCGGGGAATCGCAGCGACGTTTCCCGAACCAGGATTGTGAGTTATCGATGCTGATCAAGACAGAGAACCTGTGGAAGACCTACCGCATGGGCGACGAGGAGGTCCACGCGCTTCGGGGCGTTTCGATTGGGATCAAGAAGGGTGAGTATGTGGCCATCATGGGCCCCTCGGGATCGGGAAAATCTACGCTCATGAACCTGATCGGATGCCTGGACACGCCCTCGCAGGGAACGTATGAATTGAATGGACGCCAGGTGGCGTCGATGAACGACGACGAGCTGGCCTTTATCCGCAATAAGGAAATCGGGTTTGTCTTTCAGACATTCAACCTGCTGCCACGGGCGACCGCGCTGCACAATGTCGAGCTCCCGCTCATCTACAATGGCACACCGGGGGAAACACGCATCGACATGGCCAAACGCGCGCTGGAGATGGTTGATTTGGGCGATCGTATGACCCACCGCCCGAACCAGTTGTCCGGCGGTCAAAGGCAGCGTGTCGCCATCGCGCGCGCGCTGGTCAACAACCCCTCACTCATTCTCGCCGACGAGCCCACCGGGAATCTGGACACCAAGACCGGCGTGGAGATCATGGGTGTATTCGATCGCCTGCACGAGGCGGGGAATACGATCATCATCGTGACCCATGAACACGACGTCGCGCAGTATGCTGACCGGATCATCCACATTCGCGACGGACAGGCCGAACGGGAAGAGACAGGCCGGAAGACGGCCGCCTGAGCGATGCGTCAGATCCTCGAAAGCGTCAAGATCGCGCTGGCGGCTCTCTGGGCCAACAAGATGCGATCCATCCTCACCCTGATTGGCGTGATCCTCGGGGTGACGACGATCATCGCGATCGTTTCGCTGATCACGGGCATGAATCAATACGTCGCTGCCGAGATCAGCAATCTCGGCGCGATGACGTTCATCGTGGACCGTGAAGGCATCATCACGTCGGATGAGCAGTGGTGGGATCGCCGGAATCGCAAGAAGCTGACCGTGGAGGACATGGAAGCCATTGGCGAGACCTGCACGAACTGTGATCTCGTCGCCGGCCGCGACCTGACGAGGCGCAAGGTCAAGTTCGGCAACCGGTACGTCAACGACGTCTACATCATGGGCGCGACGGCGGAATGGCCGCAGATCGTCGATTTCGAAATCGAGTCGGGACACTGCCCGACCGTGGCCGACAACGAGCATCACCGGCCGGTCGCGTTCGTTGGCTATGACATCATCGACAACCTGTTTCCCGGTGTCTCGCATATCGGCAAGACGATCAACATTGCTGGACAGGAGTATACGGTTGTCGGCAATGGGAAGCGGCGCGGTTCGACGTTCGGGCAGAGCAACGATAACTACGTGATCATTCCCCTGTCTACCTTTGCAAAGCAGTTTGGCCGCCGCCGGTCAATCGATGTGTTTGTGAAAGCGCGTTCCTTCACTCAGATCGACGAGGCAAAAGATGAAGTACGGGTCGTCATGCGTGCGCGTCACAAGTTGCACTATGACGACAACGATGATTTCGAGATGTTCACCGCGTCTGATATTATGACCGTCTGGGAGAATTTCTCCCGGGGCGCGTTTCTCGTGATGATTGGTATCTCATCGATTTCGCTAGTGGTCGGCGGCATCGTCATCATGAACATCATGCTGGTCTCGGTGACCGAGCGCACACGTGAGATCGGGATCCGCAAGGCGATTGGCGCACGCAAAGCCAGTGTCATGTGGCAGTTTTTGTCTGAGGCGCTGACCCTGTCGGTCATCGGCGGTGTTGTCGGAATCCTTGGCGGTATCCTGGCCGGCTGGGCGCTGTCGTCCGTGTCCGGGATTCCCATGGGAATCGAGGCATGGTCCATTGTGGCGGGTGTCATGGTATCGGGAGGCGTGGGCACCATCTTTGGCGTTTATCCTGCCATGAAAGCAGCACGACTCGATCCGATCGTAGCGCTACGGTATGAGTAGCGCGATGATGATTGTTGACGGGCACATCTGACGGACCCAATCATGTCGCTGCAACTTTTCGAATTCAAGGAAGCGCTGGCGATGGCGATGGGCGCCATCCGGTCAAACAAGCTCCGCTCGTTCCTGACCGTGCTGGGGGTTCTGATCGGCGTCAGTTCGGTGATTGGCATGGTCTCGCTGATCACGGGTCTGAACAATTCGATGGCGCGGCAGATCGAATCTCTGGGGTCGAATGTCATCTACGTCAGTAAGTTCAAACCGGGCATCGTGATGGGCAACCGCTCCTCGGAAGAGCGCAACCGCAAGGGGATTGTCTACGAGGATGCCGAGGCCATTCAGGCGAATTGCCCTCTGATCCAGTCGGTCTCTCCGGAGAACCACTATTTCAAGCCCCCCTCTGGCAACACGGCGAAGTACGAAAAAAATGAAGTCCTTCGTCCCGATCTGGCCGGTGTCCTGCCGACCTATCAGGACGTCAACAACACCGAGATGGCCGAAGGGCGTTTCCTCAGCGACGTTGACAATCACTTCCGCCGGACGATCTGTGTCGTGGGATCGGACGTGGCAAAGACGCTCTTTCCGGGATTGGATCCGATCGGCAAGGACATCGTTGTCAATGGCAAGCCATTCACCGTGATCGGTGTGGTGGCCAAGCGCGAGTCTCTCTTGGGAGAATCGATGAACACTTTCATCCTGATTCCCTACGAGACTTTTGCGAAACTCTATCCGTGGGAGAAGGAACTCTGGCTTGGCTGCCGTGCCCAAAGCGCCGAAGTGATGCTGGCCGCGACCGACCAGATTACGGAACTGATGCGCCGCCGACGGGGCATCCCCTACGACAAGCCCGAAGACTTTGCGGTCTTCACACAGGAAACCCTCATGGAGCAGTACCGCAGCATCACCGGTGTCATCTACATCGCCATGGTGGTGATCTCGTCCATTGGGTTGATGGTCGGCGGCGTCGGCGTGATGAACATCATGCTGGTGTCGGTGACTGAGCGCACCCGCGAGATCGGGATTCGCAAGGCGATCGGCGCCCGCCGAAGAAACATTGTCTGGCAGTTCCTCATTGAAGCGATGACGCTGTCCGGATTGGGAGGGGTCATCGGCATCCTGTTGGGTGTCGGGCTGGCGGTGCTGATCAATGCGGTGTCCCCCCTTCCCGCCGCGGTTTCGCCGTTCTGGATTGTGATTGCCTTCTCGGTCTCGGTTCTCGTTGGCTTGGTGTTCGGGATTTACCCTGCCTATCGTGCAGCCAAGGTCGATCCGATCATCAGTCTCCGGTATGAATGAGACTTTTCCCCGGACGGTCCCCCTGTGGCAATTCCCATGGTATAACTGATGGCCGTGCGTATATTGTGCCGCACGGTCGGAACAGGAGTATGCCATGCGCGGCCTGATCAACCCGAGAGTCCTGTGGGCGTCCATGAAGACATTGGGCGGAACGGCGTTGCTGGTCTTTGCCCTCGGAGTGCCGGTGCAATCGCAGACAGAGTTTTCGGGTCTGCCGGGTCCCGGTGTGCCCGCCTTTGACCTCGATGTGGCAGCCTTCCGTCAGACGGCAGATTCAGCGCGACTGGAGATCTACTACCGCATCACCAATCCGCACCTGTCCTATATCAAGAAGGGCGACGAGTACATCGCCTCGTATGAGATCTCGGCGGTTCTCAAAGGAGACCGCGATCAGCAGGCGGCATCGGCCACCAACACGGAAAAGTACATCGTGACGAGCTACGATGAGACGCGACGGACGTCCGGGTATTTGATTAATGTCCTGACGATGACCGCGGGGGGGGGCCAGTACGACCTCCTGGTCACGGTCAACGACCGAGTCTCCGGTGGCACGCACACGGTTCATCGTCCGGTCGACCTACGGGACTTCGGCAGCGACGACTGGGTGTTTGGCGGGCCTGAATTTTTCATTCCGGATGCTCCGGCCCCACGGCAGGAGCGGTACCTGAAGGATACTCTGGCGCTTGTCCCGAATGTGACCCGCACCGTCGGCGGAGGTGACTCCCCGTTGTCGATGTATTTCGAAGTCTATTCCCTGCCGCGCCACCCGGCGCAACGGGTCATCGTCCGTTTGAGCCAGCAGGCCGGGCATCATCGTCTGACGGATACGCTGGCCATCGATACCTCGCTACGACGCGCACCGGTTCTTTACCGCACTCCGCTCAAGGGATTCGAGGGTGGCGACGTGCGTATGGAACTGCAGGCCATAGACGGGAATGGACGTCCCGTCGGCAATCCGCGTGATCTGCTCTTCTCCATTGACTGGTCTCTTCTTTCCTTGTTTGAGGGCAACTGGAACGAGATGATCGGCATGCTGGTTCATATCGCCACCCACGACGAGATGGAGACCCTGAAAAAGACACCGCCCGAAGACCGTGCGGCTGCGCTGGAGCAATTCTGGAAATCCAAAGATCCCAGCCCCGAGAGCGAAGAGAACGAGTGGAAACAAGAGTATTACCGGCGTATCCAGTTTGCCAACCAGCAGTATACGACCCCATTCCAGCCGGGATGGCGGACGGATTTTGGCACGGTGTACATCAAGTATGGCGAGCCGGATGAAGTCGAGCGGTTCCCCTTCGAGATTGGGCGAAAGCCGTACGAAATCTGGTACTATTATGCGCAGCGGCGCCAATTTGTATTTGTCGACGCCAAGGGAAATGGTGAATATGAACTCCAATATCCGTATGACGGCATTGTCCGGTAGGCGAATGGGTGGCGGCGATTGTGCGATGACGACGTTCCAGCGCGTTGCGGCGCCGGTGCGCATCACGCTTCTGACGGCGCTGTTGTTGCTGGCCACGGCACACATAGCGGGGGCAATTGACGGGAAGGGCCCTGTCCGGATGTGGGTTGACTATGCGGCCTTCCGCTATGCGCCGGATTCCCGCGATGGGTATGTCGAGTTCTACTACGAATTAAAGCGCGTGGATTTCCAATTCCACGTGGTCGATTCTCTGCTGCGTGCGGACGTCTACACGTGGGTCCACGTGCGAGACTCGGCCGGCCATCCGGTTGATTCGGTTGGCGGGGCTTTTGTCTCGATTGTGCAGGATTCGACGGAGATCGCCGATTCGACCTTTACCATTTTCTTTGCGCGTGCCTTGCTGTTGCACCCTGGAGAATACAGAGCCCGCATGGTGGTCGCCGACCTGATCACCAAGCACTCATCGGAAGCGGACTTCCCGATTCGTGTCCCGGATTTTTCCGCCAGGGGATTGACCCTCTCGGACATTCAGCTGGGTTACGACATCATCAATCGCCGGATGGATACGGTGGAAGTGTACCTGGATGTGCTGGAGAAGAACAGGTACAAGGTGTATCCGGACTGCCGCGGTCTGATCAGCCAGAGCCGGTCGCTTTTGTTTCTGTACACCGAGGCATACAACCTGGATTACGGCCCATCGCGGGACAATTCCTACGATCTGACCATCTCGGTTGTCCCAGGCGACACCGGCGTCCCTCGGCCGTTGAGCGTGCAGAGACTGACCAAGCCGGGTACGACGGCCGTGCTGGCGACCGGCGTCAATACCCGGGGCTTGGCCCCGGGCGCTTACCGGTTGCGCATCGACTTGAAGGATCTGGCCAGCGGCCAACAGGCCTCGGCGCAGAAGGGATTTTATGTCGTGCCTCCTCTCATAGTCGATTCACTGACTGACGAAGAGGTCCAACGCATCCGCGACATCATTTCCTATATTGCCCATCCCGGCGAACTGCAGACGTTCGAGCGGCTGAACATGGAGGGAAAACGCGCCTTCTGGGTTCAATTCTGGAAAGATCGCGACCCGACCCCTGGGACACCGGAAAATGAATTCAAGGATGAACACTTGCAGCGGATGAACTACGCCAACGAGCGGTTCTCCGTCGGGTACCAGAAGCGCAGCGATGGATGGCGGACCGACATGGGACGAGTCTATATTGTCTACGGGCCGCCCAGTACTGCTGAACGATTCCCATTCACGGCGCAGAACCCGCCGGCGGAGATGTGGTTCTATGACAATATGTCGGGCCAGGGTCAGGTATATTTCCTTTTTATTGACGAGAGCGGCTATGGTGAATACAACCTGGTGACGTCTTCAGCGCGGGGGGAACAACGCAACCCCGCTTGGGAGCGTCAGGTGCAGGCGGGCGCCTTCGAACGAAAGCAGTAGTGCTCGTCCGGCGCTCCAAGGAATCGAAGCCACTCATGCTGAAAACGCAGCAACTGACCAAACATTTTCAAGATAAGAAACGCGGCGCGATCAAGGCGGTCGACGGCATCGATCTGGATTGCCACAGCGGGGAGATCTTCGGTCTGCTCGGCTTGAATGGCGCCGGCAAAACGACGACGCTGCGTCTTTTGGCGACCATCCTTCGTCCTGACAGCGGCACGGTCACAGTTGACGGGGCCGATGCGGTGTCACACCCGGAGAAGGTCCGCGCCAAGATTGGCTTTCTCACGGGTACGACGGGTCTGTATCTGCGTTTGACGCCGCGGGAGATTCTCCGGTATTTCGGGCAGTTGTCCGGTATGGACACGTCGTCTATCAGGCGTCGTTCCGACGATCTGATTCAGCGCTTGGGAATGGGCGATTTCGCCGACCGCCGGGTGGACAAGCTCTCCAGCGGGCAGAAGCAGAGGACCTCCATTGCACGGACATTGATCCATGATCCACCGCTGTTGATACTCGATGAACCGACTACTGGTCTCGACGTTGTCACCTCGCGCGCCATTGTCGATTTCATCCGTGAGGCACGCGGTGAGGGGAAATGCGTGATTCTTTCCACGCACATCATGCATGAGGCGGCCAAGCTTTGTGACCGCATTGCCATTCTCCACTCCGGCCGCATTCGGCGGATGGGTACATTGGCTGACTTTCGTGCTTACTATGGACACGAAGACCTCGACGACATTTTTGTGGCTGCCATAGACGGCGACGGAGAACCCTCGCGATGAGCGGGACGCTGATTATCTTCTTCAAGGAACTGAAGGACATTCTACGTGACCGGCGCACCATCATCTCGATGGTGTTGGTCCCGATGCTCTTCTATCCGATCATGTCGATCGGATTGGGAAGTCTCATCTCATCGCAAGTGGAGAAGACACGCGCGGAGCGGCAGCCAATTATGATTCTGCCGTCGCACGCCGAGCCGGGGCTGATGGTCAGCCTCGCGGCCGACACGAGCCTGCGTCTTGTTCCCAGTGATTCCATCCTGAAATTGCTCTTACAGCAAGCGGAGAACGACACAACGCTTGACAAGACGCTGATCCGCCGCATCTTCAGTTCCCTTCCTTCTGCGATTCCCGACTCGATCAAGCAGCCGATTTACTATGCGGCGGTGGCGCAGAAATGGATCCGTGCCGTCGCTGAATTGCCGGAGTCCCTTCCGTCCAGTGCTGGTCCCGATTCTGTCATCGTTGGTGTCTACACCGACCAGGCGGAGATCAAGTCCGACGCCGCCGGGGATCATATCCGGGAGCGAATGAGGACGGTGAATGACTCGCTCACCGACAGACGCCTCGCGCCGTTTGGCGTCAGCCAGCGTTCGCTGCGGCCCTTCTGGATCGGCTCAGCCGACATCGCGCCCAAATCAAAGCAGGCGGGACGGTTCCTGGCCATCCTGCTTCCCTACATGCTCATGATTCTGACGTTCACCGGCGGGATGTATCCCGCACTCGACATCACGGCGGGGGAGAAAGAACGCAACACGCTCGAGACGCTGCTGGTTGCGCCCGTGTCGCGCTGGCAGATCGCGCTGGGTAAGTTTCTGACGGTGATGACCGCGGGATTCGTGACCATGCTGCTGGCAACCGCGTCGATGACTTTCAGCATGAAATGGGGCGCGATGCAGTTTTCGGATCAGGGAGCGCAGTCGCTTCCCATGGGCATGTCGGGGACGGCCGTCGGCTGGATCCTTCTTCTGATGATCCCCACGTCCACGCTCTTTTCATCTCTGCTGGTCGTTGTCTCGATCTCCGCCCGCAGCTATAAAGAAGCGCAGAGTTATGCGACGCCGCTTCTCATGATGATCATCCTGCCGGCGATGGTCTCGTTTGTACCGGGGATCGAACTGAACTGGAGTCTGGCATTCGTACCGGTGGTCAATCTCTCTCTGGCGCTCAAGGACGTGATCCTTGGCGTGGAGAAACCGCTTCAGATCCTGCTTGTGTTTGCCGCCACGGCGGTCTACGCGTCGTTCATGTTGTTTGTCACCGCGCGTATTTTCCAGCGCGAATCGGTGCTGTTCCGGACGTGAGGGACTATCTCTCGCTGCGCTTTCTATCGGCGTAGTGGGAGATATTGTGGTGCCGAGTGGAATACTCGGCCTTCGCCGGACACGCGTGCGTTGCGCAGACCAAGGGAATCCCCGTCCCACTTCACGAGTGAGACGGGGTCAGCAGCAGATCTCTTGGAAACGGCGGGTCAGCGTTCCGAGGTCGGAACTGGTCCCCAGCGGCGGGTCTTGCTGATGGGGATGGAATAACGCGTGTGCTTGGCGTCTGATGCCTCGATCGTGATCGTCTTGTTGAACAGATCGTCGGCCATCTTCGGGTTGATCTTGACCGCGAAGGTCTTTTCGGCGCCCGGGGTGATCGTCTTGTCCGCCGGGAAGTCGATCTGGACATACTTGTCCGGACGCGACACCACCGTGAAGCTCAGATCGGACGGTGAGATGTTCTTGATCTTGAAGTCGTATTCCCATGGCTTCTTCTGATCCTGCGGATGATCCTTGTCCAAATCCACCACCAGCGGGTGGACCTGGAACAGGTCGACGGAATCGGGGTTTAGCATCACATCCGCGATGATCGTGAGACGCGGAATGTTTCCCGTGGCATTGCACAGGATCTGGGCGCTCTTGGTGACCCTCGAGGAATAATGCCCAGTCGAGAAAATCAGTTCTACCTTTGTGCTGTCACCGACAGCCAGCTCCTTTTTGTCGATCGGAGCCTTGGTGCATCCGCACCCGGGCTTGACGTCGGTAATCCGTAGCGTGTCCTCACCGACATTTTTGATCCAGAATGCATGCGCGATGCTGGTTGCTTGGGGGGCGCGGCCAAAATCAAATTCCTCGGCCGAGACCTGAACTTTGGCGGATTTCCCGCCGGTTGGCGTAGCGGTATTGTCCTGCGCGCCAGACGACAGAGCCAGCAGAGCGACGGCTCCGAGAGCCATCGGCAGAGTCACTGCGTGTTTGAGTCCCATTGCGTCTCCTTTTGTATGAGGTTCCTGATCAAATACCACCGTGTGTCTATGTTGGCATGGGGGACATCAAGATGCGGGTCCGCGGAACATTCGATCTGTTGCCCAGCGCGATCGGGGTCTCGAATGAAGACAGATTAGCTGTTCGCAAACGAAAACCCCGTTCCGCTGCGCACAGCGGGACGGGGCTTGCAACGTGAATTCTGTTGGAGTAACTTGTCAGCGTTCCGAGGTCGGAGTGGGTCCCCAGCGGCGCGTCTTGCTGATGGGGATGGAATAACGCGTGTGCTTGGCGTCCGATGCCTCGAGCGTGATGGTTTTGTTGAACAGATCGTCGGCCATCTTCTGGTCGAACTTGATGGTGAAGCTTTTTTCGCTGCCCGGGGCGATCTTCTTGTTCTCCGGGAAGTCGATGCGGACATACTTGTCCGGATGGGAAACCACGGTGAAGCTCAGGTCGGACGGAGAGACGTTCTTCACTTTGAGTTCGTATTCCCATGGTTTCTTTTGATCTTGCGGACGATCCTTATCCAAATCCACCATCAGTGGATGGACCTGGAAGAGGTCGACCGAATCTGGGTTCGGCATCACATCCGCGATAATCGTGAGACGCGGAATGTTTCCCGTGGCATTGCACAAGATCTGGGCGCTCTTGGTCACCCGCGACGAGTAATGCCCGGTCGAGAAAATCAGTTCTACCTTTGTGCTGTCACCGACAGCCAGCTCCTTTTTGTCGAGCGGAGCTTTTGTGCATCCTCACCCAGGTTTGACGTCGGTGATACGCAGTGTATCCTCTCCGACGTTTTTGATCCAGAACGCATGGGCGATGCTTGCTCCCTGTGGCACGCGGCCAAAGTCAAATGACTCAGCCGAGACCGTGATCTTGGGAAGCTTGCCGCCGACGACAGGAGCGGCCGCGTTGTCTTGCGCACCCGCAGAGGCGGCCCAGAACGCTGTGGTTCCGAGGGTGACCAGCAAGGTGATGGTGGACTTGAGTCTCATTCGTTGTCCTTTCGATAACGTTTACCAGACTGACAGACAAATATATGTATCGGCGTTCATTTCATCAAGGGTGACTTTTCTCATCTTGGCGCTTCCAGTCGGCAGATCGTCACTGACCCATTACCGCGCTGACTTCGAGTGACCCGTGGTATCGGGCCTTTCGGGGTGACTTCCCATGAAGATGGGCAGTGTGAGACGAGTCGTATCGGCCCCTTCCACCTGAAAGGTCAGAGAGGTAGCCAGAGATGGCGAGATGGCCTTGGGATCGAAGCGCAGAATAAAGGAACGCTCCTCTCCGGGGACCAGACGCGATGCAACATTCTCCACCGTGACGACACGGTCGGGGCGGTCGACGAGCGCAACCTGCAGTGATGCGTTTGAAACGTTTTTCATCCCGATTTTGAGTTCGCGCGCCTCACCGGAGGTTTGAAATGAGACAGTTTCAATGTCGATGCGGCGCGGTGTGAGACGGAGCGATCCGGTGGGTTCGGAATCGGTCACGATTTGCGCGGTGAATGTCAACGCGGGCACTCGCCCGCCTGCGTTCGACTCAATCTGCGTGAACTTCTTGAGCGCTCCGTGAAAGACGCTCGATCCGAATATGATCTGAACTCGGGCGCTGTCGCCCGGCGCCACTTTGCTTTTCTCTAAGGGTGCCTCGGTGCACCCGCAGTTGGGAACGAGCTTGGTGATTTCCAACAGTTTGCCCCCCGGGTTCTTCAGCCAGAACACATGCGAGACAAATGATCGTTGAGGCATAAATCCGAAATCGAACACCTCATCTGTAACTTTCACGCGCGCTTCGCTGGTCGAGGTCTGAGCGCGGGCACATCCTGCCAGATGTCCGACCACGACAGACCAGATAGCGGCAGCGCTCAGCAGTCGACGTATCGAGAGAATGGGAATGCGACGGGCCATACAATGTAATTTATTGTACAACATGTGATTACGTCAAGCGGTCTGGGATTCTGGATCTCATGCGTGGTCCCCGCTCATCTGACTTATACAATTTGAATGGATTTGCGACCTATTTCAGCCAGAAAGTGATCCGCACGGACAATCTTTTTGATTGCGTCTGAAACAAATGTTCAGTATTACCCATTGGCAGGTTCATGATGTGAAACCTGTATTCAACACCTCCGGACAGGTATTCCCCGGAGTGACAGTGCCGAGGGAGATCAGAGATGTCCGACATCCGACAGCCACTCACGGAACGGCAGCAGGCGATCTATGAGTTTCTCCGCGACTCCATCCAAAGCGACGGTCGTCCCCCGACCATGCGTGAGATCGGCGAGCGGTTCTTGATGCGTTCGACGAACGGTGTGCGCGAGACCCTGGAAGCGATCGAGAGGAAGGGATATATCAAGCGCGCGCCATACTTGTCGCGAGGCATTGAACTGGTCGACTCGGTTCCCACGGCGGCCATTCCCATCCCCATTGTCGGCCGGGTTGCCGCGGGGCTGCCCCTTCTCGCCGTGGAGAACATCGACGGACATGTTGCGGTTGACCGGTCGTTTCTTCCCACCGGCGAGGTCTTCTCTCTGCGCGTGACGGGTGAGAGCATGAAGGACGAGGGAATCAAAGACGGCGATCTCGTGCTGGTGAGAAAGCAAGATTCTGCCCAGCGCGGGGACATTGTCGTTGCCGTCATTGGTGAAGAGGCGACCGTCAAGAAGTTCTACCCCGAACGGAACCGGGTTCGTCTCGAACCGGCCAATCCCAGTTTCGGGCCGATTATTGTTGATCGCCGGGCCCCGGGCTT
>JAVHPP010000078.1:0-13214 GCA_036170655.1 Candidatus Zixiibacteriota bacterium
CGCATCGGGCGGTGTCGTGCAACCAATGCCATACGAGCGGATTTGCGGGAACGCCAACCACCTGCGATGGCTGTCATGACGCCAAGTACCGTGCAACGACCAACCCGAATCATCTCAGCGCACATTTCCCAACCGACTGCATTTCCTGCCACACAACATCGGCGTGGCAACCGGCGAATTGGGATCATGACGGCCGTTTCTTCCCGATCTATTCAGGAAAACACCAGGGAAAGTGGAGCACCTGTGCCGATTGTCATGTCAATCCGGCGAATTACAGCGCCTTCGAGTGCATCTTCTGCCATGAACACAATCAGACGAAGATGGATTCGAAGCATACTGGTGAGAGTGGGTACCGGTATGCCAGTTCCGCCTGCTACAACTGTCATCCGCGAGGGAAGGGTTGAAAGACAACAACTTCTGTCAGGCGAGACGTTCGGCGCTCCATCGCGCCAGCATCGGGTGGTGGATTGGTCTGGGCATCATTCCCCTGACCGCTGTTTCGTGCGCTTGGGCGAGTGAGCCTAAAGACGCATTCACGGTCACGTATTTATCGTCGGAACTCGTCTACCTGAACGGTGGAACCGACGCCGGCTTGGCGATCGGGGATCGTGGGATCATCAGGCAAAAGGACAGCGCGGTCGTGGAGATCGAGGTGGCGTATGTAGCGTCTCACTCCTCTTCCGGCCGGATTCTGCGGCTCGAGCGGGATGTGCAGGTCGGGGATACTGTGCATATAACGGCGAGAGCGGATCGTCCCATGACACCTCCCGGGCCGGAGGCGAGTTCGGGCAAGATGACGACCGATCAGGCCGCCGGTCCGAAGTCGGCTGCCCTCAAACCTGGTGGCACACGGTTGGCGAGTCTCGGCGGGAGCGTCTATCTTCTGTACAATCGTTGGGATGACCGGCAGCACACTGATCTAGGGTTCCGACAGGCGAATGTTAGTCTCAATTTGCAGGCGCGCCGAATCGCGGGCACGGACCTGACACTGACTGTCCGCACCAGCGGATATCGCGATCAGCAAAACCGGCCGTTCGGCCAGAGCAACCGCGGGGATGAGTGGAGCAGCCGCATCTCGGCCCTCTTTCTGACATACAGCGCTGTCAAGGTGGGATTGACGATACAGGGTGGACGGATGGCCGCGACGCGAGTCGGCGGTATTGGGTTTATCGATGGACTGCTGATTGAACAGCGCGCCTCAGAGCACTTCGCTGTTGGTGCGCTGGGAGGCGCTCAGCCGCGATGGCAGTACTCGGACAACATCATGTCGCTGGAACGGGCTGGTGTGTACCTGAGTTACAACAAAGGGAACTACCGTACGACCATGATCGAAGCCACTCTTGCAGCGCTGGGGGAATATCATCACGCCACCCTGAGCCGAGAGGTTCTCTACACGCAGGAACGTCTCAGCATCGGCGACCGGTTCAGCCTTATGCAGAACTCTGAAATCGACGTGAACCGTGGCTGGCGGCACCAGCGTGCGGGAGAGCAGTTCACCCTGACCAGCTTCTACATCAACGGGCGATATCGACTAACGAGCTGGTGGGCGGCCGGCATGACATACGACGATCGCAAGAACTACTGGACGTATGAGATCCGGACCCTTGCGGACAGCCTCTTTGATGATCATTTCCGCCAGGGGTTGCACACGCAATGGGATTTCACCCTGCCGGCGCGGATCGCCGCCAGTGCGAGTGTGGGTGTACGTGGTCTGAGCACAGCCCCAGACAAGACTTACTCATACACGGCCAGTCTGCGCAAGAGCGGACTTTGGAACTCCGGTTCTACGATCGATTGGCAGGGAGCGGGGTTCTCCGGGTCGCTCGAAGATGGGTATGACCTGTCGTCGCACTTGGGACAGTACATACGAGGACGCAATTACATCAGTGTCGGCGCGGGTCAGTACGGTTACAAGGGCGCGGGACAAAGTGGCGTCCACCGGGTCAATCGCTGGGTCGAAGGATCGGTGCGTGTCGATCTCCTTCGGCACCTGTCGGTAAGTACAGAATACCGTTACAGCAAGGGTAACGACGTCAACGGCCAGCGTATTCAGACAAGTCTGAGCTACATCCTGTAAGACGGAGAAGAATGGCTGTGATCGCGGCCTTGGCACACATGGAGCACACACTCATCTGGTCCGTCGTGGTGGCGATCACGCTGGGTATCGTCGTCCCGTATTATGTCCGGTTCCGCCGGGTACACCGGCATGCCGCCCAACAGAAGAAAGAAGCACACGAGCTCGGCATCGACCGTGCGCGGGCACAGTACCCTCACATCAACGTGTCGCTGTGCATCGGCTGCGGTTCCTGTGCCCGGGCATGCCCTGAAGAAGATGTCTTGGCTGTTGTCCTCGGGACGGCGACGGTGGTCAACGGTGTGCGTTGCGTGGGGCACGGCCACTGTGCAACGGCCTGTCCGGTCGGGGCTATCACGATTGGGCTGGGCGACATCCGCTCGCGAGATGATATCCCGGTGATGAATGAGTACTACGAGACGACCGTCCCCGGCTTGTACATCGCTGGTGAACTGGGTGGCCAGTCGCTCATCCGCAATGCCATCGACCAGGGCCACCGTGCGGTTGAACGCATTGCGCAGACGTCGGCGGGTGGCTCACGGGGAGATATGCTGGATGTCATCATTGTGGGGGCGGGGCCCGCGGGATTCAGCGCGGCGCTGACCGCCATCCAGCACAAGTTGTCCTACGTGGTTTTGGAGGAGCGGGACGTCGGAGGCACCATCCTGCACTATCCGCGCCGCAAGCTGGTGATGACCCAACCGGTGGAGATCCCGCTCTACGGCTGGCTGCGCCGTGAAGAATACTCTAAAGAAGACCTGGTCGCTATCTGGCAGGAGATCACCGGCAACTTCAATCCCGAGATTCGCACGGGGGAAAAGGTCGAACACATCCGGCAGGAGCCTGACGGTCTGGTTGTGCAAACCCAGAATGGAGCGCACAAAGCACGCAATGTTGTCTTGGCAATGGGACGCCGTGGGACACCGCGCAAGCTGGATGTGCCGGGAGAAGATCTGTCCAAAGTCATGTATCAACTTGTTGATGCGCAGTCGTATTCCGGTCTGCATCTGCTGGTCGTCGGCGGCGGAGACAGCGCCGTCGAGGCGGCTGTAGGTCTGGCCCGCCAGCCGGGAAACACGGTGACCGTCTCATACCGGAAGAACGCTTTCTTCCGTGTGAAGAAAAAGAACGAGGTGCTCGTAAATCGCTTTATTGAACAGGGGATCATTCACCCCATCTTCGATTCCCAAGTGGTGGAGATCAGGGAGAAATCGGTCGTGCTGCGATCGCCTGCTGGGCAGACCGAACTACCGAATGATTATGTTTTTGTTTTCATTGGAGGGACGCCGCCGTTTCCCGTGCTGCGTGAGGCCGGCATCGCTTTCGGGAGTGACATGCCGGCGCACGAAAAGCGTCCCAAGCTTCCCGCCGCCGGGTATGGCAAGTTAGGATTGATTAAGACTCCAGCGCCGATTGTCTCCGCTCAACCGCCCGATTTGCAGACGGTCGCCTGAAGCGCGCCCCGATTTTCTCTGTCCGGACATCGATAAGAGGCAGGCAGGTCCGTCTCCTGTTCGTCAATTTGTACTGAATCCGTCCGGGGGCTACAATCCCATTATGTGCCACTGTGCCAGCGTCGCGCGGCAAAATTCCCGCACTTTGGCAATGGCGCCCTCACGATAGCGGCGTCCCTTTCCCTCATCGAATACCGGAGCGCCCTGCCCCTCTTTGTAGGTGATGACAGGGCCGGGGAATGGGTAGACGGTGACGGCGGGATTGAAGTTCACGGACATGGCATCCTTGTACAAGTCGGGACGGACGGTCTCCGGACGGATGGCCATCACGTACCCGTTTTCGTCGCAGCCGGCATGGCCGCCTGCCTGTTGATAGACTTCCTCGCAGACGGAGTTGGCGAGAATCCACCAGTCAACGACGAGGACCTTGATCTTGGTGCGTGCGTGAACGGACCACGCCGCCTGTTTCAATGTCTGCGTGTTGCCACCGTGTCCGTTGATGACAATCAGATGCTCAAATCGCCAGTCCGCGATGCTGGCAAAGACGCTTTGGCAGTATGACAGTAGGGCGGACTCATCGACCCCGAGGGACCCGTGATACCCGGCCAGTCCCCTCACCTGTCCGTAATGGATGGGTGGACAGATCAACGCCGACAGGTCATCGGCGATCTGTGCCACCATGTCAATCGGGATGAAGTTGTCTGTGCCCAGCGGCCCGACACCATGCGCTTCGACGGTGCCAACGGGGACAATGGCCGTGGGGAATTCGTTCGGCACACGCCGTTGGAACTCGATCCAGTTCAGATCCTCCCAGTAAGTTGCCACACGTCCTCCGCAATGGCCCGGCACGCGAATGCACGCAGCGGTTTGTCTCTGACCAATTCGGCCAGCGAATCAGTCCAAGTGGCCGTCACCGTATGGCAAGCCGTCGATGAACTCGGCCAGGATGCTTTCCGTGCATCGGGCGGTCTCTTCGTCGCCGATGAATCGGCAGTGATTGATCTCATGAATAATGAATTCAAGGTCTTCTTGATGGACGACATCGTAAGAAAGTTCGCTCTCCTGCCAGGTGAGTCCCGCTTTGGACAGGGCGCTGGTCGAGTGCTGGTAGGATACATCTGACCCCAGTGTCACCAGTCCGATGGCCTTGCGGCAGTCAGCGCGCAAGCCGATCAGGTAGCAGCCGCCCTCGATCGTGGGACCTAAGATCAGGGGATGCTGACGCAAATGTCTGAGGGCTTCACTGAGGCGATGAGGGTCCAGCGTTGGGTGGTACCCGCCCACCATGACTACGCGTTCGTAGCCGTTGTCGAGACAGTGCTCCAAGCTGCCGGCTGTCCGTTCTTCCAGTGGCGCCACCGTCTGGGTAATGATCTCCACCCGCTCGGGTAATTCACGGAATCGTTTGCGGCGCGCAAAGCGGGTTGCGAGATGACTGATGGCAACTTTGGCCCACCCGGCGCGGTTGGGCGGTGCCACGGCGATCTTGATGTCCACCGGTTCGATCTCCGCGACCTGTCGCAGCGTGTCCTCGAAGAAAGCGCGTTTCAGCCGCAACATTTTCTCATCGTCGAAAACGCGCAGGATCGGGATCGGCTCGTCTGGGCCTGCCGGATTCCTGAGTTGCACGATGATTGCGTCCTTCTGAGTCACGATGAGACCTCTCCGCGCGAGTATAACGAACCGGCGGACGCGGAACAAGGGGGTGGAAGATCTTATCGCGAGCGATAAAGCCCGACACGGGCGATGTAGGATGCGACCGCGGCCGGTGTCAGAAAATCGATCGATGCGCCTGCGGCCACCTGTGCGCGAATGGCTGATGCGGAGATGTCGATACGCGGCATTTGGATCACACGCGATCCGGGTGCACCCTCGTCGGGCAGCACGCCGTCACGCGTGACGAGCGCAAGTTGCACCATCTGTAGGACGGCGTGGGACTCCCTCCAGCGGGGCAGATCCCTCGCGCTGTCGGCGCCAAGGATGAGGAAGAAATCGCTGTCGGGAAAGAGGGTGCGCAGTTCCTTCAGTGTCTCCACCATGTAGGAAATACCGCCACGCCGTCCTTCAATGTCACTGACCCTGAATCCGCGGACGTCGCCGATGGCCAGCCGCAGCATCTCCAGACGGTCCGCAAACGAAGCCACCGGAGCTGCCGCCTTGAGCGGGGAACGGGCGTTCGGTATGAAAAGAAAATCGTCCGTGTCCAACTGGTCACGGGCACAACTGGCGAGGATCAGATGGCCGATATGGACGGGGTCAAATGTCCCGCCGAGTATTCCAATGCGACGCGCCACTCTTCTGCTTCCCTATCACTCTGCGGCCCGCGGCAGGGCCTGTTCGCGGGCAATCTTGGCGACGCGCTTCCGCGCCTTTGCCGTCAGGGAGTGATCCGGGTATAAATAAATCAGCTTTTCGTACAATTCGACGGCTTGTTTCAAAGAATCAGATTCCCGCTGCCCCTCGGCCATGTAGTACAACGCATCGGGTACGAGTGGTGACTCTGTGTATCGGTCGATCATTTCCTGCAGATATACGCGCGAAGCCCGGTACTGTCCCATCTTGTAGTAGAGGACGCCGGTGCGGAAATCCTTCTGAGACATTCGGCGCAAGGCGGTTTGCAGGAGCGTGTCGGCCGACGTGACGTACTCTGAAAGCGGATGATTGTCCTTGAACTGTTGCAGTTCATCGATGGCGGTTTTTGTCTGTTCCTGATCGAGTCCGGGGTTGCCGGGCGCCGCGCTGAGGAGACAGCGGCAGCGCATGAGGTCCGCCTGGTCAACCAACGGACTGGTCGGATACCGCGTGCGAATACGAAGAAACTCAGCGGCGCCGACGATGGGATCGTTCTGCTTGTAGTGACACATGGCCAGCAGGAACTGGGCGGAATCGACCAATGAACTCCCGGGGTGATTGAACACGACGATCTCGAATGCGAGCCGGGCCTTCTCCCATTTGCCCTTATTGTACATCTGACGGGCTTCGTCAAATGCGGTTTGGGCTGAGGTCGGCTGCGGCGGAACGCTGCCGGAGCATCCTGCCCATCCGCCCAGCAGCAGAAAGACAGGAACAAGGCGGGTGCAGAACGCGCGACAATGGCTTGATGTCAAAAGGTGTCTCATCCCTTCCCGTCCAGAAACATACGTTTCCCGTGGCATGGCTTCAAGGTCAAAGCCGTTCCCGGTTGTAGTTGACTGGGGCGAATCGGTTCCCAGCAAGGTTGAAGCCGTGTGCTCCGGCGCCCAATGCGCTGCATAACGAATGTTGGTTGACCTCCGAAAGTCATGCGCACGGGGCGTGCGGTTCCCTTTACCGGACCACAAAAAAGAGGGCGGTCAGGACACCGGCAGCGGAGATGACAATGGCTGGCTCGGCCAGCTTCTCCAGCGTGGTGACGGGGGGGACCGGAGACAAGAAAGGGAGAGTGGAATCAGACAGGTTATGGAGGTGTGCCTTGGGGACCCAATCGCTCCATGTGCTATCGGCCGCATTCGACCAGAGAAGCTGCCCCGATTCCATGTCCCAGATCTGCAATTGGAGGGAAAGGTCGAAGACACGCTGTACCCATATTTTTCCCAGAAAGGAGCGCCGGGCGCATTGAGGCAGCGACAGACGGAAACGGTCGAACCGGTAGCGTACCCCCCAGAGGACGCTCTGCGCCGTGTCGCCCCCGGGCGATTCCTGGACAACGTACCCGCGCTCGAACAACTCTCGCGCTGCGGTCTCCTCGAACCAGAAGTTCTTCGCCTGTCCGTCGGCGGGAGTGATCCAAAGCGGCTTGGGTCTGACGAATGGGAATCCATCGAAGATCTTTGCCGTGACGGACCGGATACCACCACGCACGAGTTGCGCGTGGGTCGGGTATGTGACCGTAGAGACAGCCGCCTTGACACCATCCGTGTCGGCCGGTGTTTCCTGCGCCCCAGCCGGATGGCGCAGGGACAGAGCGGCCATGATCACGAGCAGCAATGCAGAAAGATGCCTAAGGCGAGGGTGGGCCAATGAAGTCGGGACAGGCCGAGGGATCATAGCGGCGTTGCAATCGTTGGTATTCCTTCAGGACGCGGCGCAGATACGACTGCGGCAGAGTGAGCCCCTCCGAGAGCATTCCGCGCACGGCCGACTCTCCATAATTGTAAGCAATTAGTGCCTTCTCGACACTCCCAAATTTCAGCACGAGATCAAAAAGATAGTCGATGCCCAGCCGAACATTGATGATCGGCTGGAACAGATTGTGGTCTCCGGACCACTCCCAGCCCAGCTTGGAGACGACGGCACGAGCAGTAGCCGGTTTGACCTGCATGAGGCCGCAGGCGCCGTTTGATGATATGGCGCGTGGCCCGAACGACGATTCCACCTGGATCATTGCCAGAACCAGCAACGGATCGAATCCATGCGAGCGGCTGCATTGGTCGATATGTGCAGCCAATTGGGCCTCACCCGTCGGTGTGAGATTCGTATGCATGTCTTCGATCACTTCGAGGACCTTCAGACGCTCCTTCAGCTGGCGAATCTCCACGTCTTGATGTTTGATGGTCTGCTTCTGTGCGATATTTTCGCGCAGCAGGACACCCAACCCCACGGTCTGTCCGGCCCAGATCAGCGCCAAGACAGCGGCGATCGGCCAACTGATGATCACCGCGGCGCGCCGGAGTGATGGGCGTCCATTCGTGGTCATCGCATACTCCGTCGCACGCCGGTCAAGGCAATATCCCGATGGCTGATTGACATTGTTTCTTCCACAAGCCGGCCGGACAAATCAACGCCGGTGGCTTCCTCGATGACGACGTGGTACAGGCCGGTTCGGTCGGCCTCGCCGGATACGATCACCTGGCCATCGATTTCCGGGGCATCGTGGACGGTCCGTCCCAGCCACGTGTTTCCGAGACGCCGTTCCAGCAGACAGGGGATCGTCAACCCGATCTTGTCAACCGACATTTCTGATGACCACTCATCAAACGCCTGATTCAACCGCGCCTGCCGTTCACGCGCGACTGCCTCCGGCACCGTGCTGGTCATCTGGCCGGACGGGGTTTCCTCCTCGCGCGAGTAGACGAAAACGCCCAACCGCTCAAAGGCATTGTCCTCGGCGAACAGGCAGAGTTCCTCGAAGTCGTCCTCAGTCTCGCCGGGGTGACCGACGATAAAGGTTGTCCTCAACGCCAGGCCGGGGCACGCGGCCCGGAGACGGTCGATTTTCTCCTGCGTCTCGCCGTGCGTGATGTGACGATTCATGATCTCGAGCATGCGGTCGCTGATGTGTTGCAGCGGCATGTCGAGATATGGCACGATCTTCTCACTATCGGCGATGGCGCCGATCTGACGGTCGGTCAGGAACGCAGGGTGCGCGTACATGAGGCGGATCCAGAATTGTCCGTCGATCCGATCAATGGCGCGCAGGAGAACGGATAGTTCGTTGCTTCCCCCGAAATCAAAACCCCAAGAGGTCGTATCCTGCGCGACGAGGATGATCTCCTTCGTCCCGGCGGCGACCAGTCCACGGATTTCAGCGACGATGGATGTCAGAGGACGCGAACGCAAGCGTCCGCGAATCAGCGGAATGGCACAGAAACGGCAGGCATTGTCACACCCATCTGAGATCTTCACATAGGCCGATAGGGGAACTGCCTGGCCCGCGGGCCATACGGTCAACATTTCATCATCGCGGTACGTCCGACCCGGCTTCTCGATCCAGCACGCTGGCGCTCCGCTGGGTGATGCATCCATCGCCTTCAAAACCAAATCGGGCCGGTCGAAACCGACGATCGCGTCGATCTCCTTGATCTCTGAGGCCAGTTGTTGCCCGTACCGTTGCGCCAGACAGCCAGTCACAATCAGTTTGCGATGTTTGGTCTTGGAATCGGCCTTCCGTTGCACGGATTCCCAGATTGCGTCCAAGGACTCAATCTTTGTGGGCTCGATGAACCCGCACGTGTTGACGATCTCGACGTCCGCCATTTCCGGACTGTCTACCACGACCCAGCCGGCACGTGCCAGATGCCGTGCCAACACGCTCCCATCGACCTCATTCTTAGGGCATCCGAGAGTGCGCAGGTAGACGCGACGTATAGGCATGGATTGATCCATAGGGGTCAAACACGAACCGTTGTGTTGATGCGTAAAGATAAGGTACGAAAGCGGAGAACGCTACCCTTTTCTTGCGGGCAGAACGATGATTTCGGTACCGGCGGGGGGCGTAAGTGTAAAGCGCCCTTTGTCTTTCGAGGAATCGGGGCGGTAATCCAAAAACTTCATCCGTGAGACTTCTTCGTTGTAATCCACGTATTCAGCGGCTGCCGGAAGGTTCGTTTTGACTTCGATCCACAGGGTAAGTCGTTGAAGCGCTGCCGTTTCCGTCTTGGCGGCTAAGCGGACTCGCCAGCAGACGACCTGATCTAATGTGTCCATCTGGCAGTCGACGGGAAAGAAGTCCGTACGAATAGACCCGAAGAATCCGGCTGGTCCAAACTCGAGCGAGTCGAGCCCCCCCGTGCGAATAGTCACTTGGCGGGATGCTGCGTTGTAACTCCACAATGTATCGAGCCCGCGTACATACGTTTGCGAACCGGTCTCCACCCGATAACGTTGGGGAGGGGCCAGCCAAAGCGTGCCCTTTTCCGTGGGGCGTTCGCCAAAGACCAGCGAGCGAGATTCCTTGGTGTAGTTCACACGAAGAGTCTTATGCGACTTGACCGTTTCCTCGAAAATGGTCAGTGCGGAGTCAGCGCTGCAAGCAGACGCGTGCACGGACAGCGCGAGCGGGTACGCCACACCCGCGACCACCGCCAGAACAATCGGCCATCGGGAAGCGAGCGCTTTTGAAATACGTGCCATCGTTCGTCAGGAAACTTGGCCGGAGAAAGTTTGGCAGGTCACGGGTCACCCATCCGGCATTTCAACAGGCAAGATGCGATCCGTCGGGCCCCAAGTCTACAAGCTTATATGCTGGGGCCGTCGGCGGATCCGATCTTTATTGGGGGGTCTTGGCAAATTTCTCTTCGAAATCCGCGCGTGTCCAGAGGACTTCACGTGCCTTGCTGCCGTCATAGGGGCCGACAACTCCGGCCTCCTCGAGTTTGTCAATCAAGCGTGCCGCACGTTGATAACCGACCCCGAGGCGTCTCTGGAGGAGAGAGACAGATCCCTGCTTGTGCCGGACCACCAGTTCCGCTGCCTGGTAGAAAAGGAGATCTCCATGATCGTCATCGTTGTCGGTGTCCGTTTCCGGGTTTTCGGCGATAACCGGGTCGGGTTCTGCATTGTGGTTCTGCCGTTTGAGGAAGTCCACGATGGCCGTGGTTTCCTGGCTGGAGATGTAGGCGCCGTGGACACGCATGGGTTCCGGCTGACCGGGGGCGAGATAGAGCATGTCACCGCGTCCGACGAGCTTCTCGGCCCCATTGCCGTCAAGCACAGTGCGTGAATCGACCTTCGTCGCCACTTGAAACGCGATCCGGCAGGAGAAATTGGCCTTGATCAGGCCCGTGATGACGTCCACCGATGGGCGTTGCGTGGCCAGAATCAGATGAATCCCCACGGCGCGCGCCATCTGCGCCAGACGGGTGATGAGCATCTCGATCCGTGCGGCTGACTGGCTCATCATCAGGTCCGCCAGTTCGTCAACGACGATCACAAGGTATGGGAGCCGTTTCTCGGGAGTGATCTGGCTGTTGTAGTCCGCGATGTTACGGACACCGCATGACGCCAGTGTCTTGTAGCGCTCCTCCATTTCCCGCACCGCGTCGGCGAGCAGGCGCTCGGCCCCTCGCGGTTGTGTGACGACCGCGCGCTCCAGATGGGGGATGCCCTGATACATGGACAGCTCCAGCATCTTGGGGTCAATGAAGAGCAGGCGCACATCACGCGGATGGTGACGGAACAGCAACGATGTAATGATCACATTGATGCAGACGCTCTTGCCCGATCCAGTCGATCCGGCGATCAAGAGATGAGGCATTGCCGCCAGATCGGCCACGAATGGCTTCCCCTCGATGGTCACCCCCAACGCCAATGGCAACGAGGCATCGGACTCGACAAACGCGGGATCTGCGAGAACGCGGGCCAGCGACACGATTTCCGGGTCGGCATTGGGAATCTCGATACCGACGGCCGGCTTACCGGGGATTGGCGCGACCACACGGACGCGCGAGGCGGACAGCGCCAGCGCGAGGTCGTCAGAGAGTCCGACGATCTGATTGACCTTCACGCCAGCCGCTGGGCGGAACTCGTACCGTGTGATGACTGGTCCGGGGAAACTCTGAATCTCTCCCTCGACGCCAATGTCAAAGGTCTTCAGCGCCTGCAGGAGTAGTTCGGGGCCACGTGTGTCCGACCGGCGCCGGGGTGTCTTTTCCGGAGGCTGCAGCAGCTCCAGCGATGGGAATTCGTAGCCGGGGTCAGCCGTCGCGTCCCGCCGTGTCACGCGACGCGACGACACGGAATGAATTGTATCGCGCGCTGCATCCCCTCCCGTCTTTTCTGCGGCGGATTCTCCATTTGGTGTGCGGAATCCGATCGCCGCATTGACAGACTGCATATCCGGAGGAACGGAAGCAGTGGATTCTGCAGACTCAGACGGAGTCCTTTCGGCGCGGCGATGAGTCAGGCAGGCCCATCGTTCTGCCAGCCATGCGCGTAATTTCCTGAGATAGGCGGGGCGTTCCCGTCGGCGAGTCTTCGCCGGCTTCTTGCGTTGCAACCATGCCGGTAACGTCAGGCCTTTTGGTTTCCAGGGGATGGTCCAGTAGGCCGCGACGAGCAAGATGGCTCCGAGGACCAAAGACCCGCCCAGCACGCCAAGAAGGTCCGCGAAGGATTCGGCAAAGAGACGGCCCCACCAACCGGAGATGGTTTCGACTCCGGCTCTCCATGGGGTTCCCGCTTTGGCGGCATGCAGATCCGTCAGGATGCCAAAGAGAAAGACGGCGGCCCACACGCCTGCAAGAGTCCAAAAGGGGCGGCGGCGCTGAATCAAGAACAATCGTTTGACCCCGAATGCGCCGAGTGCGGCCAGCATCAGCCAAGCCGACCAGCCCAGCCATTCAAAGAGCACGTACGACACCAGCGCGCCGACCGCGCCGGCCTGGTTTCGCAGGTAATAGTCTCCCCGCCATGCCTCGTCACGATCGGCCGTGATCCAGCGATCATCCCCGGCCGTGTGCGTCACCAGAGACAGCAGACAAAAAAGAGCGAGGAGAATGAGCAAAAAGCCGAAAAGCTCATTCTTACGCTTATACGAAATTTTGGAAAACCACTTCACAGAAGCGGCCTTTCCCTGACCAATGCCGTTGGTACTGCACGGTCCCCCCTGGACCGTCGGCAAACAACCGGTGCGGATGGCGTCTGTCAATGGGAAATGCGACGTCTTTAGGCGTTCCTTGAATTGCGCGGTTTTCAAGTCATGCAGGAAACGCTGAACCATTTGCCCTTACCCCTACAGGGCCTGCGGCAGGACCTTCGGCGGACAAGGGGCTTAAAGCCGCTTGCCCTCGCCGCGCGAGATGAGACAAGGGTAAGGGTGTACCGTGCTTCGTGCTTGGACCGCCCTGCGGCCAGGTGGGTTATTCAACACGCCCAAAAGAGGTGGAGCTCTCGGAGCCCTGAGAAAACAGAAAGGGGCGCCCTTTGGCGCCCCTGCTGCTCCACATACAAGACTTGCATGATTACGGCCGCGGACATGTCTCGTTGCA
>JAVHPP010000079.1:0-3780 GCA_036170655.1 Candidatus Zixiibacteriota bacterium
AGAGGCTCGGCAGGAGCCTCGCCCTCCCGAACGGGGACTTTGTATCATTCTGGGGAGATATTTCGTTACGTAATTTCGTCCAGCAAAGGGGCACGCGTACGTTTGCCCCCCCTGCCCCAGAACGCCGGGATTCGTTCTACTTCTTCCTGAGAACAATCTTGAAGGTCTTGCTGTAGCCGCTCCCTTCGACGCGACAGAAATAGACTCCAGCGGCAACCACTCTTTTGTCATTCTTGCCATCCCACGGGATAGTCTGCTCACCCGCTCCGAGTTGATCGTCGAAGATCGTGCGCACTGGCTCTCCAGTGACGTCATAGACTTTGGCATGCACTCTCATCGCGCTCGGCAGGTTCAGATGAATCGTGACGGACTCCTTGGATGGATCAAAGGGGTTGGGATCCACGGCGGCCGTCACTTTGGGGGTCACGATCAGAGTTGCCGGGACAATGATGGTGTCGCTGACGGAATCGGATGTCGTGATCAGGACGGTGTCGCGATATGTTCCCACCTGCTGTCCCACAAACGCCGGTGTCACACTCAGTGTCGCGGTCCCAAGAGTCACGATCGGGCCGGACATTGGCAGCACGGTGGCCCAAAGCGGTGTCTTGCGAACATCATAGGTGACCGAAGAGACTGTGCCATTGGTAATGACCAGATCCCGCGGCGGCGCCGTTCCACCTTCAACTCCCGTGAACGAGAGAGACATCGGTGCCGTGACAATTCCGGTCGCATATTCTCGGCGCGCACGGTTCGCCGACGCCAGCATGCTCTCCTTCGATGTGGCGCCAATGATGGCAAATGCGGCGGTCGCCTTGCCGTCGGGTTCGATCGTGAAAGGCCCGGACGCAATCAGATGGGAACCATCACCGTTGGCCTCGGGTCCTACGATGGCCGGCCCTTCCGACATCGCCTGCCATTTCTTATCATCAGTGAAGCCATCATATATCTCAGGGTTGTTGTCGAAATAGCGATATGACGTGGTCCCCGGCGGCGTCATGACAGCCAGGCCGCGGTAGCGATCCTGGCCGCGCTCCTTCATCCAGCCAACACCAACCGATGCATCGTACCCGCCGCTGTCGCTGACGGCCTGGTTGCCTCCCCATGGGAAGTCCCAATCGAAATACAGCCCCGCACGGAGTCCAGTGATGATTCTGCCCGAGCGATTGTGGATCGTATACTCGACAATCAGGTAGTTGACAGCATCAGCCGCAGTATCGGCCAGCGTCCGTTGCTCGATGAAAACACCGATCGGGTTGGGGGCCAGTGCATCCGAGAACCCCGCGCGTGTCTCTTCATGGTACTTTGCGCCTGGTTTGGACACCGTCAGGAATCCTCCGGGATCGAGCTGAAAATTGGCATCCGGGCTACCGAAGACGTTGCGCGCGTTGTCAGAGACATGGACGGCGTCGGTTCCGACCAGGAAGGCCCCTTCGAACAAAGATTGCGTCGGGTCGGCGCCAAACAGATATCCTTGCCCGCCGAAGCGCGGGGCAAGCCCATCGGCCTGCAGACCAAACATTCCCAGCGCCGACACGCTCATCTTGAAGTTACCGGCATCGTGGGTGTAAACCTGATCTGTTTGCGACGGCCCTACTTCGATGGCGCCGTGCACGGTTTTGGAGTAAGCGCCACTGCCAGCGATCTCGAATCTCACCGGCAGACGTTCTCCGGGAAGCGCCACCGAATCCACCGTGATCGAAAACGGCGAGCCGGAGTTGGAAGCCGTGTCTCCCATACTAACGAAATCGCCGAACGAAACGGTCGCGTTGCCGATGGTGAGCCGCGGATCATCGGATACCAGATGGACCGTCACGTTCGAGACTGCGGTCCCCTGCGAGCGCAGAACAATCACAACGGGAGCCAAAGTCCCCGGAGCAGGCCGTGTGTAGGAGTCGCGTTTGATGTACAGGGCCGGTTTGTCGTTCGGCGGCATGAGGCGATATGCCCCCATGAGATCCAGCATCCCGTTCCCGTAGTCGTTATCAGGGCCTGGCGTCCCGAGGTCATGCGCCCCGTGCAACAGCGCCCATTTGATCGTATCCACCGTCGCGTTGGGATTGTATTCCCGGAGCAATGCCACCGCACCTGCCACATGCGGCGCGGAAAACGACGTGCCAGTTGTCTGGAAAGATGTCTGGTCATTGGGGAACGTGGTCTTGATAAAGTACCCCGGGGCCACAACTTCAGGTTTGATTTCTTTGGGATTGCAGGGTGACGGCCCCCTCGACGATAGGGGGTAAATCGTGGGGGGGGTCACATACGCGTTGACCATCCCAACGGCAAAGGCGTTGGTCTCACTGCTGGCGCGGTCTGCCGGACTGCGGAGAGAGGAAGGGGCTGGACCCTCGTTGCCAGCCGCGAAAAGCATGGCGGCACCGGCCGCCTCGATGTTGTCGATGGCGTTCCAGAAGATGTCGGGGCAGGCTCCTGCCGTATCGATACTCCCCCACGGGTTGGCGACAGCGTCGGGCACGTCTTCTTCCGTGTTCGGATCACCATCAGGATCAGCGATCCACTGCATCGCCTCGATGATGTTGCCTCCGGCTACGTCGATCGCGGCCGAGGAAATCCACTGGGCGTCAAAGCAGACACCCAGTGTATCCGAATGTCCGGCCAGTGAGTCGATGGCGATCATGATCCCCATCACCTGCGTTCCGTGGTCAACGCCATCTCCCGGGAACACATGGGGGAGAGTGTCGTTCGCTTGGGGATTGAACCAGCTCTCCCGCACGGGGTAGCCGTTATGCCCACGCCAGTTGCCGGACAACAGACGGTGCTTTCCATCGACACCGGTATCGATCGACGCAACCAACCGACCCTTGCCCGTATATCCCAGATTCCAGAGAGAATCGGCCTTGATCGCACGCAGCCCGGGCTGGGCGACACCGGTTGCTTCGGCTGGCACGACGATGTTGTCCGGCACAGAGACCGGCTTGATCCATGCGACGGGTGTCAAATACACGATCTGGTCCACATCAACACGGTTCGCCAGTTCGGCAATCGCCGAAGACGTCATCGCTGCCGAGATCACGTTGTCGATCCAGAATCCCTTCACGTCCCTGACCCGGCCAGCGAAATCCGCCGAGGCCAGCGCACGAAGGATGGGAGGCTGAGTAATATCGGCTGTCGCTTGAAGGGCATTCACCGCTGCCCGGTGCTGTTCGGCACGAGTGGCATACTGACGGGGCAACTGTTGTTTGAGGATGGCCCCAGGAAGCGTGCCGACAGCACGGATCAGGACGGAGATGTACTCATCAGGTCCGGCAGCCATCATTCTCTGGCCAAGCCCGGGCTCGATCTGTCCGGCCCTGACGGTCGAAACAGCCAGCAGCAAAAAGCAAAGCACAAGAAGAAACGATGCGTGTTTGACGGTCAACTTCCTCATGTTCATCTCCAGTGTCGGAATTCACGGGTCTGGCAGGCCCCAGAGCAACCGATGCCCGCCTGTTAGATTCGCCCTTGAGTATTTGATCGCACAGACTCTCTCTCGGGCGCTTCGGACTCAGACCACGCAATTACCAAAGCGGGGTCTGTCTTGGTCACGCAAAATACATGATTGAAGCCGAAAAGCCAGCCGTCCCCCACAGGATTCTGTAGATCAGGCGAACACGGTCAACTGTTTGACGACGGCCTCGGATGGCGCAGGTCCTTTGGTGATCTACCCCCGTGGCCCTTCCATGATGGTTACTACGCGCCCACCATCGGCATCCTTTGGGTTCTTCCCCTCTTGTCGGCTGATTGTGCAAAGCGTGCACCAGAAGTGGGTGACAGGATGGACAT
>JAVHPP010000079.1:3880-13214 GCA_036170655.1 Candidatus Zixiibacteriota bacterium
ACAGGATGGACATGACGAGAGACAATCTTGCTCATTTCTCTGTGCTTGGAAGATGGAATCTTCTATGTTGTTGGCGGCGGTTCTGCGCGTCTGCTGACACCGTCAAACGCTGACCAAAGACTGACAAATCCCAACGGAGATCCCAGTGCCCAAGAAGCGAGTTCCCAAAAGACGTCCCGTCGCCATCGATGACATTGCCCGGATCAAGTATGTCCGCTCACCCGCCTTGTCTCCCGACGAAGAGATCGTTTGCTTTGTCGTCGAGACTGCCGCCAAGGACAAGAAGAAATACGAGTCGCACCTGTGGCATTGTACCATTGACGGCAGCGGCCTCCGGCAGTTGACGTTCGGCGAGCGCAATGATTCGTCCCCGGTTTTCTCCCCCGATGGACGCTGGATTGCGTTCGTGTCGAAGCGCGGCGACAATCCCGGCATCCACCTCATGCCAACCGATGGCGGCGAGTCGAAGCCGTTGGTCGAGAAGGACGGCTCGTTTGCTTGGGTGACCTTTGCCCCCGACTCTCAATCGGTTGTCTGTGCCTTTCGTGCCAACGACCCGGCGCCGGACGCCACCCAGACCGACAAGGCAAAACAGGACGATACCGTGGGGAAAAAGCCCAAGCGCGAGCCACCGGTCTGTCGGCACATCACGCGTCTGTTCTACCGTTTGGATGGCGAAGGATACAACCCCAAGGATGGATTCCATATCTGGGTGTTCGACGTTGCGACCGGCGCAGGGCGCCAACTGACACGTGGACGGTTCAACGAAACGAATCCCGTGATTTCTCCGGACGGGAAGTGGATCGCCTTCGTGTCCAACCACCGTCCTGACCCTGACCGCGACGCGGCGCGGCAGGATCTTTTTCTGGTCGCGATCAAGGGCGGGCCAGAGAAGCGTATCCCCACTCCACCCGGCCCCATTGATGCGCCATCATTCTCACCAGACGGACGTTTGATCGCCTACCTGGGTCACACCGACCCCGACGGCCCTTGGGGCGTCACTCCCATGCATGTATGGGTGGTCGGCGCTACGGGACGTCCCGCCACACGCGACCTGACTCCTAATTTTGATCGTGAAACAACCGACCTTACCCTGTCGGACACGGGTGAAGGATTTGCGGCCATGCCGCCACAGTGGTCGCATGATGGACGAACATTGACAATTCTGGTCTCCGACACAGGGACGACCCTGCCATACCGTCTGTCAGCACGCACGGGAAATCCCCTGCCCCTGTTTCGCTCGCCCAGCCACGTTCAAACTGTCGCCTTCGGCAAGCACGGGAAACGTGCCGTGGTTTTGATCTCGACGGCAACCACACCCACGGAGCTTGGTGTTATCGATTTGGGGAAGCCAACCCAGGGACCGAGGATGATCACCAGCCTCAATGCCGACTGGCTAAAGAACACGATGATCGGCCGACCGCAGGAAGTCCGGTTCACTTCGACCGGACGAACCCACGTTCAGGGCTGGGTACTCAAGCCGCCGGGCTTTCGGACAGGGCGGCGTTATCCCACGATTGTCGAGATCCATGGTGGACCGCGAGCACAATACGGCTTCACTTTCTTCCACGAAATGCAGATGCTGGCCGCCAAGGGGTATGTCGTGTTCTACTGCAATCCGCGCGGATCGCAGGGGCGCGGGAAGGATTTCGCGGCAGCCATCGTCAACGCTTGGGGCACGGTCGACTACGAGGACATCATGGCCGGGACCGACTGGCTGATGCGGCAGCCATACGTGGACACGAAGCGTGTCGGCGTCACCGGCGGCTCATACGGCGGGTACATGACCAACTGGATCGTTGGACACACGAATCGTTTCAAGGCGGCGGTCACGCAACGGTCCGTCGTGTCACTGACATCGTTCTATGGCACCACCGACCTGGGCTGGGATTGGGCCCGGGAATTCGGCGGCACGCCATGGGAGAATCCCGAAGGACACGAACGAATGTCACCCCTGACCTACGCGAAGCACATCAGGACACCGCTTCTGATCCTTCACAACGAGAATGACATGCGCTGCCAGATCGAGCAGGCGGAGCAGCTTTACATCAGGCTGAAAGTCATGCGGAAAACCGTCGAGTTTGTGCGTTTCCCGGAGGAACCACACGGTCTGTCACGACATGGACGCCCTGACCGGCGCATCGCGCGACTGGAGCACATCCTCCGCTGGTTCGACCGATACCTGCTGGGCCGTCAACGGACATGAAGCCAGCCACTGTCTTCGCAAGAAAGGAATTTCGTTAGACTGCTCTTTGACGTCTATTTTTCGGCAACTGTGTCTCACCCTTTTTCGTACTACAGAGTCCAGGATTCCGTCGACGGTTTGATCCGCGACCGGAACCAGTGTCAGCTAACCTGCCGTGCCCTGGAACGCAGGGCCGGACAAATGGAGGGTACCATGAAGATCGTGTCACGTTGGGGGCTGGCGGCTATTGGCATTGCGCTGGCCATGGTCGCGTCGTCATGCTCGGTGCAGAGTCCGGCTGGTCCCAGTACTTCGGCGGGAGCGCTGGACAGACCGGCGCCCGGCGACTACTTGTCTTTCCCGGTCGATCCCGACAAGCCACCCGCCACACCCTGCGGCGTCAGTCTGGCTGCAGATACCTACAGCGCCATCCCCTTCTCGCTTCCCTGCGAGAACATGCAGAAGGCGAAACTCACCAGTGTCGAACTCATGCGCAATGGACGCGGGTGCCTGACGGGCATGACGGGCGTTATCCTGTTCACCGACAACAGCCACATGTACTCGTTTGAAATGCGCAATTTCCGCTCGAGCGACTGCTCGCTCAACGGAGGATTCATTCGTGTCTGCAGCACATTGTTAGGCGGCTGCCAGACAGTGAATATCCCGGGGATCACAAGATCTGACCGGCATTCTGCCATTACCGCGAACTAAGGAAACAGATCGCCACCCCACCGGCTCGTTCTACTCCAGTGGCAGGGGCGTACAGTCGAAGAATCCGCGGACAGCGGGATTGTGCGCCCCTATGCCGTCATTGCAGGGAACGTCCCTGCCAAAGGCAGGGGAAGCGACGAAGCGACCTCACTCGCGGCGCTCGCGGGGAGTGCCGTGTCGCTCAAACACACGCGCGGTCGTGCGTTCCCGCGGCTACTCCTCAACGCAAAGCCGAACTGATTCAACGATAGTCAGTTGACAACCAAATACTGGTTGCTTTTTCGGTGATGCCCCGTTACCATGTCAGCGAGCCGTTGGCAAGGATCGGGAGGGTTATGACACAGCAGATGCTCAAGTTGAATTGGTTGAAGGGTGTCGGTTTTGTTCTCCTGACGCTCCTTGCCTTGGCTTCGTGCGCAAAGAAGGATGGCGGCAAGATTCGCATTGGCGTCTTCAACTCCCTGACCGGCGGAACAGCCACATTTGGGATTTCCTCAACGAACGGCATCAAGATGGCGGTCGAAGAATGGAACGCACGTGGCGGAATCCTCGGTAAACAGATCGATCTCATCGTCGAGGACGACCAGAGCAAACCAGAAGAGGCCGCGTTGGCCGTCTCCAAACTCATCAACCAGAATGGCGTCGTCGCCGTCCTTGGTGAAGTGGCCTCGTCACGGACCCTGGCCGGCGCGCCGATCGCGCAGAGGGCCGGTATTCCGCTGATCACACCGGCATCGACCAACCCGAAGGTGACGCGGATCGGAGATTATATTTTCCGGGTCTGCTACACCGATTCGTTCCAAGGCGCTGTCTGCGCTCGTTTCGCCGTGCAGAAGCTCGGCCTGAAGCGTCTGGCCATCCTCAAGGATGTGAAGAACGACTACAGCATTGGCTTGGCCGACTACTTCCGCAAGAATGCAGAACCCCTGGGCGCCCAGATTGTCAGCGAGGAATCTTATTCCGAAGGCGACACAGACTTCCGCGCGCAACTGACCTCAATCAAGGGCACGAATCCCGAAGCCATCTTCATTCCCGGGTACTACACGGAGGCCGGCTTGATCGCCAAGCAGGTCGCCGAGCAGAACATGAACGTCAAGCTCATCGGCGGTGACGGGTGGGATTCACCGCGCACGGTGGAGATCGGCGGCGCCGCCGTCGAAGGGGCATTCTTCTGTAACCACTACTCTTCAGAGGACACCAGCGCCATCGTCCGCCAGTTTGTCGCGTCACATGTGAAGAAGTACGGGTATGTTCCCGACGCCATGGCGCCACTGTCTTATGATGCCGCCGAACTGCTGTTCACTGCCATTCAACGGGCGGGATCCACTGAAGGCGCGAAGATCCGCGATGCCATTGGACAAACCCGCGACTTCCCGGGTGTCTGCGGCAATATCACGATCGATGCGCAACGAAATGCCCGCAAAGCGGCTGTCATGCTGCAGATTGAGCATGGCAAACTCAAGATCTACGACATCATCCAGCCGTAACGGGACCGGCGGCCCGAGGACTCCCCGTCTTGGCGCAGTTCATTCAGCAACTGGTCAATGGTCTGTCCCTCGGCGCGATCTATGCGCTGATCGCGCTGGGGTACACCATGGTCTACGGGATCCTGCGGCTGATCAACTTCGCCCACGGCGACGTCTACATGGTGGGCGCTTTTGTCGGGTACTACGTCGGCCGGGTGCTCAACACAGGTCAGAGCGGGGCATCCCCTTGGGGTCTGGACTTCATTCTGGGCATGGGTGCCAGCATGCTTGTGTGCGCGCTGCTAGGTTTCGTTCTGGAACGCACCGCCTACCGGCCGCTGCGCAAAGCGCCGCGGCTCAATGCCCTGATCACCGCCATCGGCATCTCGCTCTTGCTGGAGAATCTGGGACAACTCGTTTTTGGCGCTGATCCCAAGGATTTCCCGCCGCTCATCGCCCGCACATCCTACTCCGTCGGCAACGTCGTTTTCTCGAACATCCAGATCATCATCATCGTGACGTCGGTCGCGCTAATGCTGGCGCTTCAGTATATCGTGCACCGGACACGCATGGGCACCGCCATGCGCGCGGTGTCGTTCTCGCATGATGCCGCCGGTCTGATGGGGATTAACATCCACCGCGTGATCTCCTTCACCTTCGTTCTGGGGTCGGCGCTGGCGGCAGCGGCCGGGATCATGACCGGTCTCTACAATCCAAAGATCGATCCGCTAATGGGGATCATGCCAGGGCTCAAGGCCTTTGTGGCCGCAGTCCTCGGAGGAATCGGCAATGTCCCGGGCGCGATCGTTGGCGGGCTGATCATGGGAATCGCCGAAACGCTCACAGTCGGGTATTTGTCATCGACATATCGCGACGCCATCACATTCGTCATTCTCGTGGCGGTCCTGCTCTTCCGTCCCACGGGACTGTTCGGCACGACGACGCACGAGAAGGTCTAAAGAGATGAAATCGCCGAGCGTCAGACGGACATTCCTGTTTTTCCTTCTGTACGTGGCCCTTCTGGCGGCGTTGGGCGAGACCGTGATTCCCGCCATCGGACCATACTACACGCAGGTTCTGATTTTCATCGGGATCAATATCACCCTGGCGGTCAGCCTGAATCTGATCCTCGGATTCGCCGGCCAGTTCTCCATCGGCCATGCCGGCTTCATGGCTCTCGGTGCCTACACCGCGGCCGCCCTGTCATTCTATGTCCTCGCCCCAATGGTGGCGCAGTTGGGCTGGATCGGCAGTACCGGCGGATTGGCGCTATCCCTCCTGGGCGGCGGCGTCGCGGCGGCGCTCGCCGGGCTAATGGTCGGTATCCCGACATTGCGTCTGCGGGGCGATTACCTTGCGATTGCGACCTTGGGCATGGGAGAAATCATCCGTGTCGTCATTCTCAACACCGACTTTGTCGGCGGGGCGCGGGGGTTCACCGACATCCCCCGCTGGACCACCTTCACCTGGGTATTCCTCGTGGCCGGGCTCTGTATTCTTGTGGTGCGCAACTTCATCAGCTCAACCAGGGGGCGCGCGCTTGTGGCGGTGCGTGAAGACGAGGACGCCGCTGCCGCGATGGGAATCAACACCACCCGGTACAAGGTGTTTGCATTTGTGCTGGGCGCTTTTTTCGCGGGTGTCGCCGGCGGGCTTCAGGCACATTATCTCCAGTACCTGCATACCAACTCATTCACCTTTCTCCGGTCGATTGAGATTATTGTGTTTGTGATTCTGGGCGGCGGAGGGAGCATCACCGGGAGCGTGATCGCGGCAACCGTCCTGACCATCCTGCCAGAAGCGCTGCGTGTGGCGCAATCCTGGCGGATGGTAATCTACTCGGCGCTCCTGGTGGTGATGATGCTGACCCGTCCGCAAGGACTGATGGGTGGACGTGAATTCCAATGGAGCTGGCTATTACTGAAATGGCGAAAGTAACCGGAGCCGCGCAACGCGTGCTGGAGTTCCGCGACGTCTCCCTCTCCTTCGGCGGCCTGCGGGCGATCCAGAAGGTCTCGCTGTACGTCGGCCAGAACGAACTGGTCGGACTGATTGGCCCTAATGGCGCCGGCAAGACCACTCTGTTCAACATGGCCACAGGAGTCTATTGCCCCGACAGTGGCACGATCCTGTTCCAGGGTCATAACATTGCCGGCATGCCTCCGCACCGCATCAATCGTTTGGGTATCGCGCGGACATTTCAGAACATCCGCCTTTGGGGACAGATGACCGTATTGGACAACATCCGCGCCGCCATGCACCGTCGCGCGCAGACCCCGGTCTGGGAAATCGTCGCCGGAAGCACCCACTCCGCGCGCACTGAAACTCATATTGTCGAGTTGGCGCGAGAGCTTCTGACTTATCTCGACCTGACACGTTTCGAACATGAACTGGCCCGGAATCTCCCTTATGGCGAGCAGCGGCGTCTGGAGATTGCGCGAGCACTCGCCACCGATCCGACACTGATATTGCTCGATGAACCGGCGGCGGGAATGAACACCGGCGAGAAAGTCCGGCTGATGGAACTCATCCGGCGGTTGCAGACCGAGCGGCATCTGACCGTGCTGCTGATCGAACATGACATGAAGGTCGTTATGGGGATTTGTGAGCGCGTGGTGGTGCTGGATCACGGTGAGAAAATCGCCGAGGGGCGTCCGCAGGTAATCCAGCGTGACCCGCGCGTAATCGAGGCATATTTGGGCGAGGCGCCGCCGACAGCATGACCATTGGCCGAATAGACTAATGAACACCCTCCTGCAAATCGACGATCTGCACGTCTCCTATGGGGCGATCCGTGCACTCAAGGGGATCTCTTTCACGGTGGATCGCGGCGCGATTGTCACGCTCATTGGCGCCAACGGTGCCGGCAAGACCACACTTCTACGCACGATCTCCGGAATTCTCAAACCGAGTCAGGGGCAAATCCTTTACTGGCCAGAAGGCAACGGGGAGAAGACAGGGCCATGCCGCCTGTCCGATCTTCCGGCACACGAGGTCGTGCACCGCGGCGTCGCGCAAGTCCCCGAGGGGCGAATTATCTTCGCCAATCTGAGCGTGAAAGAAAACTTGCAGATGGGGGCATTCACGCGCACCGACAAAGCCGGTATCGCGCAGGATTGGGATTATGTCCTGTCGCTGTTCCCGCGCATGGCCGAACGGTTGAAGCAGAACGCCGGGACGCTATCGGGCGGCGAGCAGCAGATGCTGGCAATCGGACGTGCCCTGATGAGCCATCCCAAACTGATGCTTTTGGATGAGCCGTCGTTGGGGCTCTCGCCGGTGCTCGTGCAGTCTGTGTTCTCCGCCATCCGTCAGATCAATGCCAATGGCACCACGATCCTTCTGGTCGAACAGAACGCGCGCATGGCGCTGACCACGGCGCAAACCGGCTTTGTCATGGAAACCGGCTCGATCGCACTCTCCGGTCCCTGCAGTGAGCTGCTGCATTCGGACGAAGTGCGGCGGACGTATCTGGGCGAGGGGTAATCGAGATCAGTTCGCATGAGAGATGCCCCCTTCACGCCCGCTGGCATCGATCGGCAATCGGAAAGAGAGCGCGCTTCGGCATCCCTATTCGCCGATCTCATGTCCTGCCACGGCCAGTGCCGGCTTGGCTGGGACGCGTATCTTCTCCCCCAAACTGAACTTCATATACCTGAATTTCAGCGAAAGGAGCGCCCCCCGGACCATCCAGTCGGCCAACATCATCCACCAGACACCCATGAGACCGAATCCCCAGACATAGCCGAGCAGATAGCCAAGCGGCAGTCGGAACAGCCATCCACCCACGAGCGGCATCATCATCACCCAGCGTGTTTCGCCGGCGCCGCGCAGAGCGCCGGAGAGAACAATCGCAAACGCGAGGGGAATCTGGATGGACGCCGCGACGGTGCAGAACTTGACACCATAGGCAATCACTTCCGGGTCGGAAGTGAACACCCGCATCCACTGAGCAGCGAAAAAGTAAAACGAAAGCGCGAGGATTCCCATGAAGATCGCTGCCATCTGCGTGGTTGCCCAGCCGGCGCGCCGGGCGCCTTGCTCGTCGCCCGCCCCCAACCGCTGACCCACCGTGGTCGTGGCCGCCTGGCCGAACCCTAACGCGGGAAGAAACGACACGGCCTCCATGTCGACCCCGATCCTGTGCGCGGCGAAGGCGGCGGTGCCGAATCCGGTGAGCAGACGTGTGTAGAAACCCTGCATGCCGGTGACCAGCACGCGTTCGACAATGGTCGGCGATCCCAGATTCCAGACCGCCCGTGCCGCCCGCAATGACAGCCCTTTGAAGCCGGGCGCCCACAGGCCGCGCCGCATCGCGATGCCCGCCAGAACCACGGCACCCATCAGTTCCGAAACACCGATGGCAGTTGCGGCGCCGGCAACACCCAGACGCGGCATCCCAAAGTGGCCGTAGATCAGTGTGTAGGCGACGGCGATATGACAGACATTAACCGCTCCAGTGACGTAGAGCGGCGTGCGCGAGTCACCCACACCCTGAAAAATGGCAGAGAATGTTGAGAACCACCCGGAAAAGAGGAAGATCAGCAAGTACACTTTGAGATAGTTCATCGATTGCGCCAGCATGGCGTCATCAGCGCCCATGAGACGGCACAACCAGGGCGAGACAAACCACAAAAGCGCCGCGAGACCCAGCGCGACGAACGACGATAGCACGACGACCGCGCGCGCCACTTTCAGACGGCGCTCCGGCTCGTTGGCCCCGGTGTGGTAGGCGATCAACACCTGACCACCGACCCCCAGCCCGCGTTCGACCGCCATCGAGAGAAATACCGGCACCTGCGCGATCCCGATTCCGGCCAGCGGCACCGCCCCGAGACGTCCGACCATCGCCGTATCGACAATGGCGGCGCCCCGCAGAAGCAGGTTGGCGCCCGCGATCGGCCAGGCCAGAGTCCAGATTTCCCTCCAAAGCTGGCGACGCGAGACAGACAGCCCGTTCATGTCCCCTATG
>JAVHPP010000080.1:0-2727 GCA_036170655.1 Candidatus Zixiibacteriota bacterium
CCTTTGCCGTCTCCGCCGCGTCGATCTTCTCCGGCCTGAGCGGCAACAGCGCCGTAGCCGGGCTGCTGCCGTAAATCCTTCTACGAAGGGACTGGCTCCATTTCCGAATGGTGCCTGTACCCCTTCCTATTCCTCGCTCTCCGTGACAATTCATAAGGGCGGGGCTATACTCCAAACCGGTCCGTGGTACTGAAAGAATTTCGAGCGCAAAAGACTGTCCCATTCAGGGTGCTGCTATCGTGATTACCGAAGCCGACACCTGCCGGAAGTACGTGCTGCCGAAGCTCCTTGAGGCTGGCTGGGACAACGAGCCACATTCCTTCACAGAACAGAAAACTTTCACCGATGGCCGAATAGTCGTTGCCGGGAGCAAAGTCAGTCGTCGGCCTCAGAAGCGTGCCGACTATCTCCTCCGGTATGCCCACGACTTCATGATCGCGGTCGTGGAGGCGAAGGCTGCCTACAAGTCTCCTGCCGACGGCCTGCAACAAGCGAAAGACTATGCCGAGGTTCTCGGGCTCAAGTTTGCCTATTCCACAAACGGTCACAGCATTATTGAATTCGACTTTTTGACCGGTAAGGAGCGGGAGATTGATGTCTTCCCGACGCCTGCGGACCTGTGGCGTCGCTTTCGCCAAGGGCAGGGGCTTGCCGATGACACAGTCGCGAGTCGCTTGCTGGCGCCGTCAAACCATTTGACCGGCAAGAGCCCCCGTTATTATCAGGAAATCGCCATCAATCGTACGGTGCAGGCTATCTTGCAGGGCAAGCGCCGTATCCTGCTGACCATGGCGACGGGGACGGGAAAGACTGTTGTCGCATTTCAGATCTGTTGGAAACTCTGGAACGCTCGGTGGAACCGCGCAGGCGAGCATCGCCGTCCTAGAATTCTGTACCTTGCTGACCGCAATATCCTGATTGATGATCCCAAAGACAAGATCTTCGCGTCATTCGGCGACGCGCGCTGGAAAATAGAGAATGGAGAGGCCAACAAAGGCCGGGAGATGTATTTCGCGATCTACCAGGCCATCGCCAAGGACGAACGTCGGCCCGGGCTGTACAAGGAATATGCGCCGGACTTCTTCGACCTCGTCATCGTGGATGAGTGCCATCGCGGCAGCGCGCGTGACGAGAGTAATTGGCGGGAAATTCTCGAATACTTTGAGCCGGCGTACCAACTCGGCATGACGGCCACGCCGCTTCGACAGGACAATCGCGACACCTATGCGTACTTCGGAAATCCGATCTATCAATACAGCCTCAGGCAAGGCATCGATGACGGGTTTCTCGCCCCATATCGCGTTCATCGCGTCGTCACCACCTGGGATGCCGCCGGGTGGCGGCCCAGCAAAGATGAGCTGGACCGCTATGGACGAGTGATTCCCGATGAGGAGTACCAGACCAAGGATTTCGAGCACGTGGTTTCTTTGCGGGCTCGGACCGAGGCCCTCGCACGCCACCTGACGGACTTTCTGAAGAAGACCGACCGGTTCGCGAAGACCATCGTCTTTTGCGTGGACCAAGAGCATGCCGACGACATGCGCCGCGCGTTGAACAATCTTAACGCCGACATGGTTCAGCAATACCCGGACTATGTCTGCCGGGTGACTTCTGAGGAAGGGCAGGTCGGACGCGGCCACCTTGGAAGATTCCAGGAATTGGAAACGACATCGCCAGTCATCCTGACCACCTCGCAATTGCTCACCACGGGCGTGGACGCGCCGACGTGCAAGAACATCGTGCTGGCCCGTGTGGTTGGGGCCATGACCGAATTCAAGCAGATGATCGGACGTGGCACGCGCGTGCGAGATGACTACGGCAAGCTCTACTTCAGTATCCTGGATTACACCGGCTCTGCGACCCGCCTCTTCGCGGACCCGGACTTCGACGGCGATCCGGCGTTGATCTCGGAAGAGCAAGTGGACGAGGCAGGGAAGGTCAAGGCCTACAAGATTCTTGCGGAAGACCACAGCTTTGCAGCCGAAGTCAGCGACTACGAGGTCGCTCCGCAAATTTCAGACGACTCGGAAGGCAAGCGGCGCAAGTACTACTTTGACGGCGGCCAGGTCGAAGTCGCCGCGCATCTGGTATACGAACTTGATCCGGACGGCAAGCAACTTCGAGTGGTCCGATTCACTGAGTACGCGGCGGAAAAAGTCCGAACCCTGTACCCTTCAGCCGCTGAGTTGCGGTCGCAGTGGGCTGACCCTGAAAGACGTTCCGAAATTATTGATCGACTCGCCGAGCGCGGCATTGATTTCGATGAGCTTGCGGCGGCGACACAACAGCCGGATGCCGATCCCTTCGACCTGCTCTGTCATGTCGCGTTCAATGCGCCGCTGCGTACCAGGCGTGAGCGTGCCGATCGCCTGCGTCGGGAGAAGAAGGACTTCTTTGACCGCCACGGCCCGGAGGCCCGCGCGATCCTGAATGACTTGCTGGAGAAGTACGCTGAGCACGGCACGGCGCAGTTTGTTCTGCCTGACGCGCTGAAGGTCCCGCCGATTTCGGACCATGGCAATGTCATGGAAATCGCCGGCATGTTCGGCGGGCCGGAGAAATTAAAGGACGCGGTCAGTCAATTGCAGGCCTTGCTATACGCTGCCTAGGATGCAATAAGATTACATGCAATGTAAGTTATTTGCATAGTTCTTGACTTAATTGTCTTTATACTGGGCGGTTTCAATGACCAAGTGCAAAAAGCGCAGCATGATGCTGCCTGAAATT
>JAVHPP010000081.1:0-2724 GCA_036170655.1 Candidatus Zixiibacteriota bacterium
GGTCGCCATAGCGCGCGGATTTTAGAGCAGTGCCCGCGGGGAGTCAAGGGAGCCGTCGGCTGCGCGATGAGCCTGTCGAACCACGCATCATTCAGTTCCGGCGTAAGGAGCGGGGTTTATCCCCGCCCGCGAGACTCCAGGGTGCCTACCGCTTTGCGCTCCGGGAGAGCACGGCAGGAACTGCCGCCTAACGCTCCCGCTCACCGGCCGCCGTCAAGACAAAGCCTCTCGTGCTTGTCTCAAACCGCAATAAGGCGGCGGTCAGGTGCAGTGGGTTTGTTAGGCATGGCTGGCAAGAACGTCCTGCTTCGCCAAGGCAAGTGCCACAACCTCTCGTTCCACCGCCACGCCAACCTCCCGGCGGGCGGCTTCCAATTCATACCGCTGTTGGAGATTCATCCAGAATTCCGGTGTGGTGGAAAAGCAGCGCCCCAGGCGCAGCGCGGTGTCTGCCGTGATGCCGCGCCGCTCGTTGGCGATCTCGTTGACACGCGCTGTCGTCACGCCAAGGCGTTGCGCGAGCGCGTTGGCGGACAGCCCCAGCGGCTTCATGAACTCTTCGCGTAGGATTTCACCCGGGTGGATAGGCGGCAACAGTTTCTTGGGCATGGCGGTTCTCCTTCAGTGATAGTCTACGATCTCAACATTCTCCGCGCCGTCATGCCAACGAAAGCACACGCGGAACTGATCGTTCACGCGGATGCTGTGCTGCCCGGCGCGGTCGCCTTTCAGAGCTTCCAGCCGGTTGCCCGGCGGGCTCCGCAGGTCTTCCAGCTTCTTGGCAGCCGCGACCATCTCCAGCTTACGGCGCGCCACCGATTCAATGTTCACGAACCGCCGTACCCGTGCGCCGTTGAACAGGCTTTCGGTGTCGTCGCAACGGAAGGATTTGATCACTCGTTTAGTGTATATCGGTCAACGATAACATTCAAGACGGACAATGGCAGTCTGCGAACCCGGACCAGCGCGCGCTGGCGGAGATGGACGCTGATGCCTAACGCCGTGGTTCAGCGGCGGGCCGAGCGTGCAGCGCGAGGACCGTCCGCTGGAACCACTTGTTAGCTCTCACTCTCACCACCCTGCGTGGGGAGTGCATAGTTCTTTATGTCTTTGATTGCCTCAAGCAGTTTGATTGTGGCCACGGCATCCAGCGTGTCGCCCGAATATCGCACTTCGAACAGGCCTTGAAGGTTAGAAGGCAACTTGACCCCTTCGCGGACCAACAGAATGAACCTGCGTCCGTAGAACGCCATCGCCGCACCAATCTCTATCAGCACGTTCGGGTTCAATAGCACATGCTCCGTGCCGTCCTTGTCGGTAACTGTACGGTCCGCATCAACGTGAATGATCGCCGCTCCGGAGGTTCGCATGTCATCCAAAACCTTCTCTGGCACCGGCTTTGACACGGATGTGCGTTCAACGGAGATGACAGGCTCCAGTTCGCCATACTCCAAAAGCTTTTTGATCGGCTCAACGAGGTCCCGATTCTTTCCGTGCGTGATAAAGACGCGCTTCCTTCGCTGGTCATCAGCGATCGCCGCAGTTAGCGCAGCACCTTTCGGCTGTATCGCTGGGGGTGGAACAATTACCCGAGCAGCTTCCGCAGGTGGTGCGGGTTTCTCTTTCTCTTTCTCGCCGTTAGTCGTCTCTTCCGAATCAGCCCCATTCTCAGTGGACACAGGGTTAGCAGCGCCCCGGAGTGTTATGTAGTTCTTGCCCTTGATTTCCTCGATAAATCCTACGGACCGCGCACTCGCGTCAATTTGCTCAAGAACGCCTTCGGCTTTTTCACGTGGTACACCGAGCTCCTCAAGGATGTTTTGCGCAATATCGCTTCTTGGAAATGGGCTGTCGTCGTACTTTCGAAGGAATTCGCCAAATACCCGGGGCCGCAAGACGGCCTCTCTCTTTGCGGCTAGATCTTGTCCTTCTTCCTTCGGTCGCAAGATTCTGCGAGCTAGATCTGTTATGGATATCGATACGGCTTGCGCGCCACCTTCGATAAGGCCGAATGCGATCGAGGCCCCCGATAGCACGCGAACCTGCGAACCCTTAGGGTCTACGTTTAGCGCCTTTGCAACGTGGAGTGGCGTTGTTGGCTTGCCAGCATAGTGGTCGAGGATTGCTTGGGGAATGCGGAGAGCATCGTCTAGCGATCCCGATGGCACGTCGGATTGCTTCAGATAGGGGCGCTTCGACGGCGCTGCGGTCTTGGTTGTGTTTTTCGCCATTGGTACCCCCGAGAAAGTTTGCCTAGTGAGAGCTAACTACAATTCGACGTCCCAATCATTTCTGCAAACCGAGTGTGGACCGCTTGGTAATCGCCCCTGACCTGCAAGGGAAAGTAGCCACACACTTCGTTGACTTCCAATAACTTGCGGCTGCAATCTCAGGCGTGCACTGAAGTGCGTTACCACGCATCTCGCGCTTCCTAACATCCCCCGCCCGACCCGCCCGAAAGCCGATCGGCCGGGCTCTGCACGCCGCGGCCTCTGCGGTTGAGCACGTGAGTGTAGATCATCGTCGTCTTCACATCACTGTGCCCGAGTAACTCCTGGACTGTGCGAATGTCGTAGCCGCTCTCAAGCAGATGCGGGCTCAGAAACGAGGACATTCTCGATGTCTGCGAGCCGCTGTTCAATTCACGGGTCAAGAAAACCAGAATGGCCCGGCGCGCTCAATAGCCAAGTGCAACATTTTTGGAGGACAATGTTGCATGGGAAA
>JAVHPP010000082.1:0-2717 GCA_036170655.1 Candidatus Zixiibacteriota bacterium
CCCGAAAATCGGACGGTTGCACGGCACAGCGGTGATGTGACCGCCATGAGCGGCACATCAGCGAACGGACAGACTGAGTCGCAAAGACAGATCCGCGAGGAGCGTGTGCAAACTGACGTCTCCCAAAACGGCTCCATGTATCGGAAAGAATCAAGCAGAAACCGCTCCGGGCAGGTCGCCGAGGGTCTCAGCCGACCGGTTGTGGAGAAAGACGAGACGACACACGAGTCTGCTCCCGCGATCAGACACCGTGCGGAGAAGTCAGGACAAGAAAGCACGCAGACGGACCTCAAGCGCGCCGACTCGAACAGCAGCGCCAAGATCAAAAAGACTGCAACGGACCATGTGTCCCGTACCTCGCTCGGCCGTGCACGGGTACCGAAACAAAAGGCAGAGACTGTCCACAAGAAGCGTTTGTAGCCGGCGACGACCGCCGATTTATGATGACAGGAGCCCGCACTTGGGATTATATGGCGTAACGGATGATGAGAGATTCCATGCGCAGAACGACAACCATATTGCTGGTTACCCTGGCCGTAGTTGCCAGCTTGGCCACACGTGCATGGGCCATCGGCGTTAAGCCGAGCGCCGATTCCACGCGTAAGGATCAGCCGCCGACAGTCACTCAAGATGCGACTGCACCACCGGCAGAGACTACACGTGCCCTGAGGAGCCGCTCCGTCAAGGAGAGCCCCACCGGCAGTCTGCTGGACCGGCTGAAACGGCGCGTCCGCCAACCGGACAAGATAAAGAGTCAGCAGTATGACGATTTCATCGACGCAGATGGTGATGGTGTCGACGACCGTTTGGGGCGGGGCGCAAAGGCAAAGGCAGCCCCGCCGCCGGAAAAGACATCGACCACAAACGACAGTACCAAGGGGAAATCGAAGCGCTCCGCTCGAAAGGCCGTCGTCCCCAAAGAAAAACCCTGACGGCCCTCTCTCTTCGCAACTTGCCTGAGAACACAGCCACCTCGTCGGCGCAGCGTTCGCTCGCGTTCAGGGAAGATTGTGTGTCCACTCTGTCAGCAAATGCAAGACTTGACGAGGCGCTCTAACGGTGGTAACTTTACGGTCGAGTTGGCCTGCTATGGACGACGACGATCATAAACAAAACGGTTTATCCACTCCCGTTCTTGTCCTCAATCAAAACTACGAACCGCTGTCGGTGTGCACGGCGCGCCGGGCCGTAATCATGGTGTATATGGGAAAAGCCGAGGTTGTCGAACCGCTCGATGGACGTGTTGCCCACTCCGCGCGCCGGAGTTGGCCCATACCGTCGATCGTCCGGCTGGGTCTGTATGTCCATCGTCCCCCCAAACGGCTGATGCTGTCACGGAAAAACATCATCAAGCGCGACGGCCACCGTTGCCAGTACTGCGGCCAGTCCCGCACCGCGATGACGGTTGACCATATCGTTCCGAAGACACATGGCGGTGACGACACATGGGAGAACCTCGTGTGCGCGTGTGTGCGCTGCAACAACAGGAAGGGCGACCGCGCGCCGGAAGAGGCCGGGATGTCGCTGCGGCGTCTCCCCCGCCGTCCCAGCCACATCACGTTCATCCAGCGATTCATCGGGCTGGGTGATCAGAGGTGGAAAAGGTACTTGTTTCTGGAGTAACATCCGATGGACAGCCACGTTCGACCCAGGCTGATCAGTTCAATTTGACAGACGTCAACTCGTACGTCGTGACTGCGTTGGCAGTGTCCCCGCCGTAGGGGTGCTCATAATCGGGGATGACGAGATCGTGGACCTCCACCCTGCGTTGGATCAGTCCTTCTGCAGAAATGAATTCCACAACATCCACACCCTCAAGCGGCGGTTCGTAAATCCACTGAATCACGTGACAACCGAACGAACCCGCGGAGGTCTTGGCGGTTTCGAAGGCGACGATCTGCTTGTCGACTCCGAGTCCCTGACCGATCCCGATCGCACGGTAGGTCCACCGCTGCTGGAGGCGCTGCGGGTATGGAAGAACCAGCGGAAGGGGATCGAACAAACCTGACCGTACAGCCGATGTCATGCCAGCCGGATCGATCAGCGATGCGATCAGGGTTCGTGTGTCTTTGTAGCGGCGCCCGCGAAATATAACTCCCGGTACTCCTGCGCGTTGTTTGGGTAGCGCAAGACTTGATTGTCCATCGGGGCGCAGGCGATACATTCCATCGGGAAGATTGGCATAGGAGAGTTCGGGCGGTGGTTCCGGCCACCCGATAGCTGCTGATGTCTCGCGGATTGTGTACGAGTAGATACCCGGGAGGATGGTGTCGATCCGGACCACTGTCGCGATTATGGAGTATCGCAGTGTGTCGTCCGTCCTGGTGCCGCGATAATCGATGATCTCCTGGTAGTCATAGCCCCACGAATTGTCCATCGCTAAAGGGTAGATGAAAGACTCGACCTTCGGGTTGACCGGTTTGTCGCAGCCGACGATCCCGGCGATGAGCATTCCTGACAGAGCGAAAACGAGTCGTGTTTTCATTTCATTCTCCTCGGAGATCAACACCAATCAGCCAGCGATCCATTCCCTCGTGTTCATCTGGCCGGGCACAGAATCCTACTCGGGACGACTTGACAAGCACCGTGGTTGAATATATTACAAACGGCTCTGAAAGCAACAGCCGGGTGCTCTGCGCGTTGGGTGGCTGGCTATGACAGTCCTGGGTATTGGGAATCTGTGTGCCACTGACTTTAGTCAGTGAGTTCTACGATGA
>JAVHPP010000083.1:0-3952 GCA_036170655.1 Candidatus Zixiibacteriota bacterium
GGAGTGACGGCGGCGATGGACCGATGGGGCGAAACCGCCAGAACAACGGCCGCCAACAGACAGGCGGCGGCTCTGGCACACCACAGTCTGGTGAATCGTGTCATTCGCGTATCCTTCCCTGTTGGGGCGGAAGATTGTTCGCCTCCACCATGACCCTCACCCATCCGGTGTCAGGCCGGTTGGCGGGATAGTTGGGATCGATGGATTCGATGGAGTCGGCCCATCGCACTCCGGCGGCAGCGAGCACATCGGCGGCCGCGGTGGAGCAGACCGCAAAACGCCGCGCCCGGTCGCCCGCAACGCGGACAATCCGGTTCCAAGTGCCAAGCAGACCCGACAAGGCGAAGTCGACCAAGTCGCCGAGATCGTACTGCCTGCCGATCCAGATTCCGGCACGTGCGTGGAGTTGCCGAACATCAATACGTCCCTGCGTCCAGCGATAGACACGGACGAAGCCACGCCCCGCTTTCTCTTCAAGCGCTGCAGCAGCGATAGTCTGGAAACGGCCAGCAGGCCAGGTCATTTCAAAAAGCATCCCACAACCGAGCGCAAGACGAACGTGCGTCCCGCCTGTATATGGCGCATGGTCGCCGGCATATTTGCCACGTGAATAACGCCGGATACCCCAATAGACGGGCCAGAGCCAGATACGCCAGCCGGCGTGTCCCTCGGTGATGATCCAGTCACCGGGCTGGAGTTGCGAGAGATTGATGGTTGTCATCGTGTGACTGTGTGAGGGGCACGGGCGGGACGCCCGTGCTACAAATGACGGGCATCTTATTTCAACGGTGAAGGATCGTCGATCCAGGCGCGTCGCGCGCGTCGCAGTGGTGGCGGACGAATCCAGACCAAGAGCGAACATGCTTTGGTATTGAATCCGATGGCCGTGCGGTCGGCCCACGCGCTGGCTTTGTTGGTATTGGATCCCACATCCCAGATGGCCAAACCGTGCCGTGTTGAGGACGAATCCGACCATCGCTGAATCATCGCGGCCAGTCCCGCATCTGACCATGTGTACCAGGTATTGACCGAATTGACAAAGCGGCTGGCGCGGCGCGCCACATCCGATATGGACCACGTGCCGCCTGCCCAGTCCACGCCTGCAGCGGCGGAATCCCATGACGGAAACTCTCCCCGCGTGAACGCCGCTGGCGGAAGAATCTCACCCACTGCGATAGTATCGTTTGGCGCGGCCCACTGGTTCGTGGCGTAACCGTAGAACTTGACCGAATCGACATGGGATCCCGCTGGAATCGCGTTATCCCCGAACAACGCCGAATCATCGGGAACAATCACGCTCACAAACTTTGACAGCGGCGCTCCCGCGCCCGTGCCTGTTTTGAGATATGCCGAATCGGAAAAGATGGTGTCGGGATTGACCGTGCCAATCCAACCATCGTCAACTCTATTGGAGTCCAGGCGCACGTGCACCCAATCCCAGTTGGAGACCCAGATCTTCAGATCGAGCATCCTGGTGTTGTCGGACTGGAACGGCCAGATGTTGTAGATGCCAATGTACCCAGACGATTCCGTTGCCGCCCGCAGGATGATCCCGTTGGATATGGTGTCTGTATGCTTGACGATGCCCCTGATCCACGCCGTCACGTCCAGTTGATAGATGTTCGCCGCTGCGGGAGCCGTGACAATCGCAAAGGGCGCCGAATTGTAATCGTTTGCTCCCTCCGCGCCCGGCGTCTGCCACATGATGGAATCGGGACATGCTGTGACGTTTGCCCCCTTGCGATTGCGCCAAGATGAGCGGCAGTAGACCGACCAAATATCGTCGTAGGCGCCATAAACACCCATCCCCGCAGAATCACGTCTGATGAAATAGGCGTTCAGATCACCCGGAGTTCCCGACTGTGTGCTGACATAGACCGATAACTTCGCCGAGTCAAGCGTACAGTGATCGAAGAATCTCTGCAATTTCAGCGTGTCCTTGATCGCAACAAGGATACGATAGGTCTTGGTTGCAATCTTGCCGGTGTAAATGGTTGGATCGTTCCATCCGGTTTGATTGCCCGACATGATTTGTCCGGCAGCGAGGACATTATCGGTCGAATCGTGGAACTGCAGGAGACGGCTGGCTTCCGCTGCGGCCGGCGGGCAACCAAGTATGCCCACGACAATCAGCCCACTCAGCCGGGAAGCCCAGGCGGAGTTATTATATTTGAAGATCATCAGAATCCTGTGTTGAGTCGGCAGTCGGCGCAGCGGTAACGTCGCCGAAGCGATCCAATTCTTCGCGGCGCATGCCATTGATGATGGACCAGAATGCCTGCTGGGCATCGGTCGCGGAACGCAGCTTGCTTTTGAATTCCAGAAGGCGCACGATGTCCGCGAGCTTGACATTGAGCGTGGCGATGTCGATTTCCCGCCAGCAGCGGTCGAGAAGATCCTCAACCATGTCGAGGTCACGGCGGGCGTTGTCTGGCGCAGCGACCGGCACCCCGTCACCGGACGCTGCCTCTCCCCTGCCCGCCGATCCGTCTGAACGAACCGGAACTGGAGCCTCCGGGGTATCCGTGTCAGGGTCCGCAAACTCAAAACGAAATGTCATACCCGGCAGCGCCTGCCCCGGCGGGTTGTTCGCCCGTGCGCAATCGAGAGCAGCCGCGAAAGGCACACCCCGCATTCCCAGCGGGGCCACGGGCCATGATGCGTGTCAGTATTGACCGATGAGTCCAGAGCATGTCATGCGCCCGCTTCCACGATCCAGAGATCAACAAGGGCATCGTCCGGTGTCATCGTCGTCTTGGCCAACCGGCAGGCGGTCCCGCTGGGCTGGCCGACAACCGCCACAGTCACGGCGTTGCGCGGGATGATGATGATCACCGGATGGTCAATCAACACCGGCAGGTGGTTTCCCCGGTGGTCTGTCAGGAGGGCGTAGGACATTTCCTGCGCCTGACCGCCGATGCTGAAGCGATAGTACACCACGCGTGTGGCATTGACATCGGTCTCGACGCCAATCGCATCGATGGCTTCTCCCTGCAGATCGCCGTAAACCGACACGCCCGGAACATGCCAGGCCCGCCGGGATGTGAGCTGGGAGTAGGTTGTGTTCATTGTTGTTCTTCGTGCCGCCCGAGTCGTTGATCACGTGCGTTTCGGGGATTGCCGGGCGACGACGGGCGCCGCAAAGCGCGCGAGGCGTTCACGTCCCGAGCGTTCATAGCGATCGGCCAGGTCGAGCCAGACTTGGGCGGCGGTGCGTCCGGCCGAGTTGAGTGTTGCCGATTCTCCGATCGTGGCGGCGGCACGCATTCGGCAGGCGACGGCGACTGCCCAGTGCGTCTCGCCGATGACAATGCCCGGCGCCGGTTCGTCCTGAAACTGAGGAGCAATCATCGCCAGAACCGCATCGCCCGCTTCGTCGATGGCGCGCTCGATCGTCTCATCGGAAACCACGCCCAGCGCAGCCCGGTAATCCACCAGAACACTCTGCCCGTCGGCAATCGCCCCTGATGATTTGCGCGCGAGCTGGCCACGGGATTCATCAGCGATGTAGTCATCTCCGGCCGTGTAGACATAGTAGCTCTCATACCAGATTGCAACGGTCTGGCCGTTGGTGATGGCCCCCGTGCTGATGCGGCGGATACGTCCCTCCACCGGATCAGCGATGTAATCGACGTTTTCGGCATAAACCGCGCCGAGGGAATCGTCACTCGCAACAAGCACGCTGCCGGGGAGAATCTGCCGGTGGGTGAGCGTGATCCAGTCGCTTTGCAACGTCTGCCTCTCACTGACCGGCGTGTTTGAGCGCAACGCCTTCACGACCAGCGAGCCGGGAACCAGTCCGGCATGGGGAAGCTGTGACGGCTGGGTTCCACTGAGGACAACGGACATCGCGGGGATGGCGGCCTCACCCAACCGCAGATCGTTGAGATAGGCGCGCACCAGTTCGGGAGATGTGAATGGCATGATTCTGCGCTCTGCAACTATGGTTGAT
>JAVHPP010000083.1:4052-12887 GCA_036170655.1 Candidatus Zixiibacteriota bacterium
GGTTTTTCAACAAGCCCAATGGCCTCTCCAACAATGGCGCTGGTAATCTATCGCAGAGGGATGATATCGGAACTGTTGGCCACCGCGGTCATTTGGGAACCGATGGGAGCAACCGTGAAGGCGGTCGTAACTTGAACACGGATCCAATAACGGTTCAGGCCATTGACCACGGTCTTTTGCCAGTCCGCCGGCGCGCTCGCCGTATCCGCAAAGAGGCGGACACTCGTATTGGCAGAGTCGAAGTCACTGGCGCCGGAGTACGGCGTGAATGTCATCCACTCGGCGCCATTCCAGTACGACCATTCCACAGCGCCGCCGACGCCTGCGGTCGAAAGCAGCACACGCACAAGCGAGAAGCGATCGTCCAAGCCGAGAAAAAGGGCGTCGCTGGGCTGAGCCAGGAGCGCACCCGATGCGGGATGATAGACATCGGCGCCGGCTTGCCCCGCCGCCGCGACCGTCATGTCGGCATAGGGAATACCTGCGGCGGCATCGAAGCAGAGCACCGAACTGAATGGTGACAGTTGAGTCAATGTACCGGCCGGCGTGGTAAAGCTCTGGCCGGCGCGGTGTGACTCAACATGCTGACGCTGGTCTGTTCCGATGGATTGCAGGAAGAATGCGTAGGGCACGCTGCCGATGTAGCGAAGCGCCGGTGATGTCGCGGACCCCGCCGTCACGGTCTGCAGGGCGCCCCAAACAGCGCCATCGTGTTCCTTCAAGAACAGTGACCCATCAGCGGTGAACAGAATACCCAGCGTGCCGTCGGGCGCAACGGCGACGGAGAAATCACTGTTCAGACCGGTTCCTGTGTAGAGCGTGTCCGTGGGATTCCAAATGGAGGCGTCGAGGTCGATGTCGCGGTTCTTGAGAACGGTCCCGCCAAGTGTGAAAAGACAGTGGATGCCGGTCGCGCGGGCGATCAGTTGTCCAAACGCGCTTGTTGCTGTGCCGGACAGATCGGTGCCCGCATCGGCCGCTCCGGCGCCGAAGGTCAGGCCGTCATCGAGCGATTTCTTCACGTGCAGGGACACGCTGCCCGCATCGTCGAGGGTCCAGGCGATCCAGAGGCGGCCGTAAAGATCCATCAGGATTGAAGGATACTTATTTGTTGTGGGGGCCGAGTCATAGACGGTCGCCGGTGATTGTGTCGCCCAAGTCCCGGACGCGAAGGTCAGTTTGACGCATCGCAGCGCTCCGGTCGTCTGTTGTGTATAGGCGACACAGACGTTCGCCTGATCATCCATGACCGCCGCGTATGGCTCATCGGCGGAATCGGTGATGACATCGGCGGGGGCGAACCAGGAGGTGTAGGGCGCATCGGCGCTCGACCACGCCAGCGTCAATGGTGTGCGCGCGAAAATCGCCAGCAGACGTCCGGCAAATGGCCCGGAGCGCACACGAAAGAGCTTGTCCTGCGCGGGCAGACCAGCCGGCCGGGCGGCGGTGGATTGGGCGATGAGTTTGTGGAGCATGATGAGATAGCAGAATGTCTGTGATCCGGGGTGACATTAACATGCGTAGGGGCACGGCAAGCCGTGCCCGCCACCGAGTAGCGGACAAACAAGAATGGGAAAACGAGCACGGCAAACGGGCACGGCAAGCCGTGCCCCTACGCGCAGGAGAAACGGCTTACATCCAGACGGAATCGAGGACTTTCACGGCGTCGGGGATTACCTTGGCGTAGGCGACGGACTCGGAGATCACGGCCTCTTCGAACTTCTGCTCGATGATCTTGTCGTACTCGACGGTCAGCGGCTGCGTGATGACCTCCTCGGCGGCGAAACGCTTGTCGAGGCCAACAATCCGGTCGGCGGACACTTCATCGGAGCGTGTGAGTGTCGAACCAAGCGGACTGACCAGTTCGCCGGTCGATTGAAAGCGGAAACCAGCCAGCGGATCTTTGAATTCGGTCATGGTCAGGATCGACTTGATCTTGTCCTTGGAGCAAATCATGGTATTCATCTCGAAGGGATGCAGTTCCGCCCAGAAGGCCACGAGGTCGGTGTAAGCGAGCGTACCAGAGGTTTGCGAGTTGATCACCTGCGCAGGGTTGGCGTTGCCATCACCGTTGATCAGCACGTCGACAAGCAGCCCCAGTTTGTCGACCTGCATGCGATACCCGATGTACCAGAGAAGGACCTTGAACTGCGTCGCCGTGCGGTGGCGTAGGGCCTTGTATGAGGCCTTCAAGGCCAGGCCGTAGTCCGGCACGTCAATCGAATGGAGTCGTTCGGTCACGAGGATTGCGGGCACGTTGGCGCCGTCGCCGACCGGGCGGAGCGACCAGCGGTTGTCAGACGCCAAGGCATTGACGTCAAACGGCGTGTATCGGTTGCCGGCAACCCGTGAGGATGAGCCGACAAGCCCGGACAGTTCGGGGCGCATCTTTTGACCACGGCGGATTTCGCGCAGCATAAACTCGGGCAAGAGCGCAGGCGCGCCCCGGTAGAACAATTCGACGGTGACTGGGTTGGATCCGCCGACGCGGATCCCATGCGCAGCGAGCTGGCGTTCAAACGCGTCGAGCGGCGACTCTGGGGCACTGGGATCAAAGTCGTCGCTCTCAAGAAGCTCGGAGAGCGTCAGGCCGTGCGCTTCGGCTTCGAGGTAGGTGTCACGCGTGATCGTGATGTCTCTGGCGCGTGCCAGGTCGATCGCGCTGGTTGTGGGCGGCTCCGCCGCCGCTTTCTGCATGAGGGTTGCGGGGGGGTCGGTAAAGAGCTTGTCGAAGTCCATGGTTTTGGGATCCTTTGGGAGATGGGACCGATCGGACAAATCGGACGAATGCGAATCTCGTCCAGCGTGGACGGGTTGGGTGATCAGTTCAACAGGATGGTGCACTCGCTCGTGCCGGTGACGGCGAGCACGGTGCCCCGGGCAACGTTGCCGCCGGCGGGATCGTAGCCGGTGAGCGCGGGCGCCTGCTTCACTGTGCCGCCGGCGCCGCAGACGACACGGTTGCCGATCGACGGATTGGGCGTGGTGATGGGAAGCGTGCAGACACCGCCGATCTGGACGGTGGCAAGGCGCTGTCCGTTGTTGCCGTCTTCGAGGGTCAAGTCCACGAGCTTGCCGAGCAGGATGTTGCCATCCGCCGTGAGGCCGGCTTCATTGCCGGCCGTCAGGGTCACGGCGCGTCCGATGTCGTCGTCGCTCAGGTCATCGATTCCCGCTGTCTGTTTCACTTTGAATGTCGCCAGCACTGCGGCGATGGAATCCAGGTTGTGGTCACGCACTGCCATTCGTCCTCTCTGCGGGTACGGGTCATTGGTCTGTTGGTCTATCGGGCTTTGAATTCTTCATGCTCAGCACGGAGACGCGTGCCGGGTTTCGGCGCATCGGCGGCGGTGACGCGGCGCGAACGGGTCACGAATGCCAAGTCGAGACGGTGATCAACCTGAGCGGCGAGATGAAGCAGCGCAGCCGCGTCGTCGCCGAGTGTGCGCAACTGCGCCTCAATGAGGTCGTCTTCCAGTGTCCCGGATGTGAGCCGTGTGAGCGCGTTCCAGCGCTGACGAATACGTTCGACCAGAGCAGTCTTTGCCAAAAGCCAGTTGTCCGCCGCACGGCGGAGCGCCATCTCACTGAGAGGCGCAGTTGAATTCGGACCATCGGATGTGTCTGACATGGTTGTCCTCATGATCGTGTTTCACTGTGAGATTCTTCGCGGTTGCTCGAGCAGCGTCTCGATGCGGGTCAGGCGAGTGCGCATTTCCTCGCGGATCAAATCGAGGTCGTTACGATGCGCGACGTCGGCACGCAGCAGCGTCTCGATGGCAATCAGGCGGTGGTCGATCTGTTCGACCGTCGCACGGTCGGCCTTCTCATTCACGGTCAGACGAATGCCGTAGACGGTGCCATAGTAGGCGGTCAGCGCGGCGACGAGAAACACCAAGGCGCTGGTGATGACACGCAGGGGGACGCGGGTAAGAGTCATTGGACATCACCATGGGCAGGGATCGTGGACCGGGTGGACGATATAGACGGCATGGACGGCCATGGTCGACCACACTGAAACTCCATGCACCGGAGCCGGCATCCGACAGGAGTGTTCCGCGCTCCGGCAGTGGGTATTCGTCGCCAGATCCCGTGACGATTGAACACCCGTTCGCCGATGCGGAATTTGCTTCGCGAGCGAGCGATGAGTTCGTCGCACACGGATGGATCGGCCGGATCGCGGCGCGCGATGATATAGCGACTGAATCCGCCTGAATGCGGCTGACGATCCAGCACGATACCGAAGATCATTTCCGCGGGAACCTGCGGCGACAGTTTGCAGAACACGGGATCGTTGCCAAGGCGGGTGTCCGGGTTGGCGCCACGGTACACAAGGGACGTTTCGAGGACGCGCACGAGATCACGGTATTCATAGTGCGCGACTGATGTTGCGCCCGCTTCATCAACGTACTCGTGGCTGGGGATGTGCTCGCAGGCGCGAATGTCGCGGCCACAGATTGAACACTGCGGGCGACGAAATTCGAAACCGATCGATCCTTCCTTGACCACACCGCCGTCGATATCGGCGGCGAGACGATCTCCCATTGGCCCGCGCATCCAGTAGAACCAGACTTGCACCCATTGGCGGAGACCGTCGGCGATGCAGCGCGCGGCGAAGTTGCGCGCCACCGGCAGACGCGACCGGTCGTGGCCGACCAGAACCGGCGAGTCAATCAGGAGTTCGCAGACACGTTGATGTTCTTCGCGGGGAAACCGTCCGCCGTGATCGTTGACTTCGTCGGAGACCAGACGAAGCGAGCGGACGTGGACCTGCCCGGCAGTCAACGGTTCCGGCGGCTGAATGCGCGTGTTGATCAGCGCCACCAGTTCATCCGCGGGCGTGGACGTCTTGCCGTCCGGATGGGCGGACAAGCGCCCAATCAAGTTCGTGTGCATCGTATGGGAATCACCCTTCACCCTATCCGCCAATGGGACGGATACCCCCGGAGCGGGGGCGGGGGTCTGACGGTTTGCGGGACTGACTGTGCACGGGCGGACGGTTCGCCCGGACGGACCTCTGGTGAGCGTCACCGTTGCTGCAGAAAGTGATTGCACTTGCAGATGGTTTGCATGTATCCCTGCCACGTTGTTCAGTCAACGCGAGGGAGCTCTATTGGGCGAATCGCATCATGTTTCACATTATTCAGAGGAGGCTGGTTATGTCGCGAGTGCGAAGCGAGTTGGTCTTTCGCGGCGGGGCGCAGTTTCGTCGATCGCCATTCTGGTTGTAGCCGTTCTGCTCGCTGTAAGTTGCAAGGGTCCGACCGGTCCGATTGGGCCTGCCGGTGCCAAGGGCGACAAGGGAGATACCGGATCGCAGGGACCGCAGGGCCAGACAGGTCCACAGGGACCGCAAGGAGACACCGGATCGCAGGGTCCTCAGGGGAATCCTGGCAGTGTATTGCTTCGCTGGGAGGATTTTGAAAGCGGGATTCAATCTCCGCCTTGGGCGCTAGGGGGCAATGGTCCGTGGTTTGCAACAACGCTCTTCCACCAATATGGCTTCCGTAGCGCAGCCGCTGGCCTTATCTCGGACAACCAGACCTCGGTACTCTCCTTCACCGGTACCTTTGCGCAGGCCGGACTGGTTTCGTTCTTCGCTGGGGTTTCAAGCGAATACGGTTACGACTGGCTCGCGTGGTACGTTGACGGAACGTTGGTGGATGGGATATCAGGGAAAAACAGCGTACCTGGGGCGGTTTACTTCTATCCCTTCTCGTTCACTGTCCCGCCCGGGATACATACGATCTCGTGGTACTACATGAAGGACGCAACCGGAAGTGACGGTCTCGACACAGGATTCCTTGATGCCATCGCGATTGTGAACTACCAAGGGAGCCCCAAACTGGTGGTTCCCGAGTTGCCGGAGGGCATCGTTATGAGAACCGGGCCTTACATGCAGCAGTGATCGTAGTGAGATCTTGTATGTCTCTGGGGCCACAATCATAGGATGCCAAACCCGCCATCCGGCCCGCTCTGTCTGAGGACAGAGCGGACCTTCGGATGGCGAGTGTAGCAGACCCGCCCCTGAAGGGGGCGTTCTATCTCAGCCCAGGGCAACGCCCTGGGTCCGGGGCCAGCCGATTTATTGGCAGCCCTGAAAGGGCGATATAGACCGATGTCGCAATCGCTCGCGAGGATCATCGTGCATGTTGCCTTCAGCACCAAAGGACGGGAACCGTGCTTGTCCGATGTCGTACGGACGGAATTATGGCCATACACGGCCACGGTGTTGCGCAACATTGATTGTCCGGCGGTCCAGGTCGGTGGCACGGCCGATCACGTGCACCTGCTCTGTGTGTTGTCGAAGAACGTTTCCGTCGCCCAGTTGGTTGAGAAAGTAAAGACGGCGACGTCAAAGTGGCTGAAGACCAAGGACGACGATCTGGCGCAATTCCATTGGCAAAATGGGTATGGCGCATTCTCGGTGTCGCCGTCGCATGTTGAGCGGGTCAAAGAGTACATCGCCACACAGGAGGAGCATCACCGGAAAGTCACGTTCCAAGACGAACTGCGGCAGTTGTTGGGAAAGTACGGGATTGGGTACGACGAACGATACGTCTGGGATTGAATGTAGAACGCCCTTTCAGGGCTGAACATCTATCCGCGCTCGTTTCCCAGGGCTTCGCCCTGGGCTGAGATAGAACGCCCCTTTCAGGGGCAACAACAGCGCGCCGCTTTCAGAAGCGTGCGATACCGGAATTCGTCCGAGCGATGCGCACGCTGTCAAGGCAGCACGACGCCGGAAAAAATCGGTCGTCGTCTCGTGTCCCAGGGCTTCGCCCTGGGCTGAGATAGAACGCTCCTTTCAGGGGCAACACGCACGGCGGGCAAGACACACGGCGGGCGACACGTACGCCGGAATTCGTCTGGCTGACAGGCACGCGAGGCGGTGGCGTGAGACGAGAACAAACAACGGCGGCGGGTGGCTCACCCTACTTTTTCTTGGTGAGTTCAGTCGCGAATTGGAGGGTGCGGTCGGTGATTTCGTCGCCGGCGACCATGCGCGCGACCTCGCGCACGCGGGCTTCGCCTTCGAGACGGCGGATCGTGACGCGCGCACGGCCATCGACTGTGTCTTTGCTGATGAGAAAGTGCGCGTCGGCGGCCGCGGCCATCTGCTGCAGGTGGCTGATGAGGAACACCTGCGCATGCTGTGCGAGCGTCTTGATCTGCTTGGCCACGGCATAGGCGACGGCGCCGCCGATGCCGGCATCGACCTCATCAAAGATGTAAAGTTTGTTGTCGCCGTTGCCGCGCTCGGCGTGGGGAAATGCTGATTTGAAGGCCAGAAGCAGGCGGGACAACTCGCCACCGGACGCGATCTTGTCGAGCGGCTTGAATCCCTCGTTGGGATTGGCTTCGAAGAGGAAGTGCATGGTTTCGCAGCCTGAGCCTGCAGCATGGACATGCACGACATCGTGGTCCGACGGAATCGCCAATCCGCCATCGATGAATGGCTCCCATGCAACTTTCAGCTGCGCGCTGGGCATGCCGAGCTTGCCGAGCACGGCGTTGACTGATTGTTCGAGGGCAGCAGCCGCTTGGCGCCGCCGGTCCGAAAGATCGGCGGCGATATGGAGCAATGATGCCTCCAGTTCGGTCTGCTGCCCGGCGAGTTCAGCGGCGCGTTCGCAGTCGCGATCGTCCAGCTGCCTCTCCCCTTCCAGTTGTTGCAGTCGCTCCAGGATTGCGGCGCAGGAGCCGCCGTATTTCAACTTCAGCGCGGCCAGGCGGGCCAAGCGCGTTTCGATCTGATCGAGCCGTCCGGGATCGAAGTCGAGATGGCCACGGTATTCGGCCAGAAAGCGCGCGGTTTCGCCGATTGCTTCCTGCCAGAGCGTCAGACGTTCGGCCACCTGATTCCAGCGGGGATCGAGTTCGGCCATACGCCGGGCATCGCGCAGGAGCGTGCCGACCCGCGCGGCGATGGCATTGTCCGACTCGGATAGCTCGTCGAGTGTCTGCTCGGCCGCTTCGGCGAGACGGCGGGCATTTTTCAACACCACGGCCTCGGTCTTCAGCCGCTCGTCTTCATCGGGGGTCACTTCCGCCGCACGGATCTCCGCCATCTGAAACTCAGTGAGTTCGCGCTGGGCGCGGCGCCGTTCGCGCGCGACCGTGAGTTCTTCCTGCAGCCTCCTGTTGTCGGCCAGATTCGCCCATTGACGCGCGGCCTCGCCAGCCAGAGGCTGCAAGCCGCCAGTGGCGTCAACAAGTTCGATATGACGATGGGGATCGAGCAGCGCCTGCTGCTGGTGCTGTCCGCAGAGATCGGCGAGCAACTCGCCCAAGGTTTGCAGCACGGTGCGCGTCACCTGACGGTCGCCGACAAAACACCGTCCAGGCCCCTTCAAGGGAAGTTCGCGGCGCACCCAGACCGGACCGGTGAAATCCTCATCCGGCAGAAGATCGCCCAGAACCGGAGAGGCCGGCAGACCGAAGAGTCCTTCGACCACTGTCAGGTCGCTACCGGAACGGATCATCTCGGCCGACGCGCGTCCGCCGAGGAGGAAACGAATGGCTTCGACCAGGATGCTCTTGCCCGCGCCGGTCTCGCCGGTAAAAACCGACAGCCCGCCATCACACGCGATTTCGAGCGTGTCAACGATGGCGAAGTTCTTGATGCGCAGACGGTGGAGCATGGGTACTGGAAATTTAGGCGATATCGTCTGACAGGCAAGAGACTTTAGTACGTCGAACAAAATGACGGACGACGTCCGGCACGCACAGTGATCAACCTGGGCAATTCAGGGGAACGTCGAGGCGCTGGGAGGGCGAGGGTCCTGCCAAGCCTCTTTTCCACCACTCACCGAAAAAAAGGCTCGGCAGGAG
>JAVHPP010000084.1:0-10917 GCA_036170655.1 Candidatus Zixiibacteriota bacterium
AGGCGCTATAGCACAAAGCGGAGGCCAACCCACGGCAAGCCGTGGGGCACCGGGCTGTGAAGCGCGCGAGCGAACGGAGGCCAACCCACGGCAAGCCGTGGGGCACCCGGGCTTGATCCGTGCCCCAAATCATGCTCTGTTTTCTCTTGTGCTGGGTACCGTGATTAGGTAAAATGCAAAGCTTTTCGCCTTTGGCGAAAAGCCGCCCGCCGGGCGAATGTTAGCGTACCAGGAGGAATACCAGAGTGAACCCCAACCCCAAACCCGCCACGGGTGATACTGTGCCCGCTGGCGAAAGCAAGGGCAAGAAGACCAAATCCACGTCCAAGAAGGCTGCCGAGACGGTCGTCGTCACGACCAGCAAGAAACGCAAGATCACTGAAGTCAAGACCGTCGGTCTTGCGCAGGACGTGGCCGTACGCCGGACCAAGTCGGTCAAGCGCGCCGAACGCGCTCCGGGTCTGACCACGTCTGCGGCCCCCGTAATGGGCTCCGAAATCTATGCCCCGGACCTCGATGACGAAGAATACTCAAGCGCGGAGTACGAGAACATGCTGACGCTCTACAACGAGACCGTCGGCAATATCCGCGAGGGCGAGATCGCCAAGGGACGGGTCATGGCCGTGGGTCACGACGAAGTCGTGGTCGACGTCGGTTTCAAATCCGAGGGCCTGATTCCGATCAGCGAATTTGGCGAATCGCCCACTGTCAAAGTGGGCGACGAGATCGAAGTCTTTCTCGATGCCGTGGAAGATCAGAATGGCCAGCTTCTGCTCTCCAAGCAGAAAGCAGATTTCATGCGTGTGTGGGACCGGATCCGTGCGGCCCACGAACAGGGCGTTCTGGTCGAAGGACGGCTGGTCCGCCGCATCAAGGGCGGCATCGTGGTGGACCTGTTCGGCGTCGAGGCGTTTCTCCCGGGCTCGCAGGTTGCGTTGCGCCAGGTGCCCGATTTTGACACGCTGATTGGCCAGACGCTTCCCATGAAAATCATCAAACTCAACAAGTCGCGCCGCAACATCGTGGTCTCGCGCCGCGCCGTCCTCGAAACGGAGCGCGATGAACTGCGCAACCACCTGCTGGCGGAAATCGCCATCGACCAGATCCGCCGCGGCGCCGTGAAAAATATCACCGACTTTGGCGTATTTATCGACTTGGGCGGCGTCGACGGCCTCCTGCATATCACCGATATGTCATGGGGCCGCATTCGTCATCCATCGGAACTTGTGGCCGTGGGTGACGAGATCGATGTGAAAATCCTCGATTTCGACGTCAAGACCAACCGCATATCGTTGGGTCTGAAGCAGCTCACCCCGTATCCCTGGGACGATGTGGACCGCAAGTTTCCGATCGGCGCCCGGGTACAGGGGAAAGTCGTCTCGATCACCGATTATGGCGCCTTCGTCGAATTGGAACGGGGTGTCGAAGGCCTGGTTCACATCTCCGAGATGTCTTGGACCCACCATGTGCGGCATCCGTCGAAAATCATGCAGATCGGCGACATGATCGAAGCGATGGTGTTGAATGTCGACAAAGAGCACCAGAAAATCTCGCTCGGCATCAAGCAATTGGAGCCCGATCCCTGGTCGACCGTCGAACAGAAGTTCCCCGTGGGCTCGCGCCACGAAGGACGCGTGCGCAACCTGACCGCGTTCGGCGCCTTCATCGAACTCGAAGAAGGCATTGACGGCCTCGTGCACATCTCCGATCTGTCGTGGACACGGCGCGTGCAGCATCCGTCGGAGGTCATGAAGAAGGGCGACAAGGTGCCCATCGTTGTGCTCCATGTCGATCCCGAGAATCGCAAGATTTCCCTCGGACACAAGCAGGTCTTCGACGATCCCTGGCCGATGTATCACGAACGCTTCCGCGTCGGCAACGAAAAACAGGGTAAGGTCGTCCGCATGCTCGACCGGGGCGTGGTGGTCGATCTGGATGACGAGGTCGAGGGCTTCGTTCCGCTCAACCAGCTCGGCAAGAAAGATATCGAGAAACCAGACCAGTCCTTCCATGTCGGCGAGATTCTCAACCTGCGTGTGATCGAATTCGATCCGACCAACCGGCGGATTGTTCTGTCGGTCGACGCCTACTACAAGGACAGGGACCGCACCGAACTGGAGGAATTCATCGCTGCGCATCCAATCGTCAAGACCACGATGGCCGATGCCGCTGGTGCCGAGAAGGTCATGGATGCCGGCGCCGATGATACGGCTGTTGCTTCGGTCAGCGAGTCGGCCGAAAGCGATACCGAGGACGCAACGGAAGCGCCCGGCCCGGCTACAGATGACGCAGTAGAGGATGTCGACGCCTGAGTTTCGGTACTCAGACGAACAACGTTCATTCGAACACATTCCGGGCCGCGGTGATAACACTGCGGCCCGGTTTTCGTTGATCCAGCGGCCAGATCATCGTTGCCGAGTGGCTATAGGGTGGTTCTCCGCCACCGCCATCGGGAGAATAGACATTTTCGGCAAAACCAGCCGACTCGCTACTCCTCAAAAAACGCACGAAATTGACGAAACCGGCCCAGAAACTTGGAACCCGACGTGGGATCGCTTGTTATAAGTCATGTGAGCACAAGGCGGGACATCGCCACCTCCTTGTCCTGCCGCTGCAATCTCCCCGCCCCGCGCTTGTCGTGGGGCGGGGATCCCTCCTTTTGAATCCGCTTGGCTCCCCACATTTGCTGTGGATCGTTCCGAGTATCCAACGGCAAGCCGTGTGGCGCCCCGGCTGTTACGGAATCTCTTGGAGATTCCGGACAGACACACGGCATGATTCCACCATGAACATGCGATTTATCGTCATCGTGCGCATCGAAGAGGCCACACGGCATGCGGCCTTCGGAGAGGAATATGCCAGCTATGTCTCACGCACACGCCGCTTCGTCCCTTTCTTGTTCCCCACTTTCCTGTAGCAGAGTCCCTCATGGGCGCGGCATGGGCGGGACGCCCATGCTACTGGAAAGGGATCCCCAGTGCCCACGATCGACGGGCACAAGGGCCTATGCTACACAATACATAAATTTCGAGTACTGCCGTTCTACCCTGTGATCGTCGAGCCCGCGATGTGCCCCATCCCAATAATGGCCGATGTCACCAGCCCAATCGCAACCCACACGACAATCGAGACGAGGATCACGACAATCAGGTAAGGGACCACTTTCTCCGGCGGCGTCTTCATCACCGGTGTGAGACCCAAGTACGCCAAGTACAACCCGTACAAGCCAACGAAGATGGTCAGGATGCCAAGGTAGGGGATCAAGTTGAGCACACCCGCCACCCAGACCGGCGCCTGAGAATAGGCGACCAGTTTCAGCGCCTGCGTCAAGTCCCCGCTTGACTGAAAGTTCGGCGCCAGTTTCTCCACAATCAGCGCGGTCACCCAGACCCCGATCAGGGTGAGAATGTACCCCACGATCAGCGACGTGAGTAAAAGCCCGATTGCGGGACGATATGTGACGTTCAAGATTGGAATATGCTGTCCGAAGATCAGCAAGTTGATGAATGTGCAGATCGGCGCGATGGTCGCCAGCAGAACAATGAACCCGCTGTACAACGATCCGACCGTGGCGGTCTCGGCCGCAATGACCGGCCATTCTTCCTTGGGGCGAAGCGCAATGTTCGTCACCCGATTGACAAGATTCATCGAACCCTCCTTTCGATAAGATCCTCTGATTGTCTCATTCCGTGACGAAATGACCCAGGACCCGAACGGCTTGTCAAGATTAATATGCAAAATCGGGACTCCTCTCCCCGGTTGGGGGGGAGTGCTGGGACGAGAGGAAAAAGTGGCGCCGGATGATCCCGGCCCGTCACTGTCCGCGGAACTTGAGCCGGTCGCCGTATTCGGCGATCAGGTCTCTGCGGATCTCCTCGCCTTTCTTGCCGGCGGCGAGCTCGGCCTTGATCTTGTCTTTGATTCCGTGCGCCGTCGGGCAGTGGCAGTTGGCGAGCACGGCCTGCACAGTGTCGGTTCCCGGACAGCGGAATCCAGCTTCAATCCATGCGTCTTTGGCTTCGAGATCGTGAGGGCAGTAGAACTGGCCCGGCTGGGTGGCGGCTGTCAGCGCCGCCGTGGTAGGTTGGTTGTGCTGGCCAATCCAATACCCGCCGATGAACCCCACCAGTAGCCCCACCAGCGCCATCAAGACAGCGTTGACCAGCGTGCTTTTCGATCCGTTCATTTCAACCTCCTTACGAGGGGACATTCGACTTCACGTTGTCTTGCGCAATTGCGCGCCATATTCCTTGATCAGTTCCTCACGAATCACGGAGCCGTCTTTTCCCAGTTGCAATTCTTCTTTGATCTTGGTCTTGATCTTGTGTGCTTCATCGCAGTGACACGTCAGGAGAGGATCCTGACAGGCGGGGGCCGGGCAGCTGAATCCTGCGATGATGTACTCGTCGGCAGCGGAGAGCTCAAAGGGACAGGGCGGCGCCACACCGGGTGCGGCCGTCACCGCGATCGGACCCTGCTGGCCGAACAGAAAACCGGCAACGAAACCCACGAGCAGACCCGCCAGAATGATGAGAATAGGGCTGACACGCCCGGTTTTTTCCTTGTCACCCATGTTCCTATTCTCCTGTGACCGGGTTGCCCTGTGACGCCTGACCGGCAGTCGTCTGTGGCCACGCCAAAGGGTCGTGCATATACGACATCAGACGGTACTCGAACTGGCTGATCGTATTTTGGATCGGATTGGGTACCATGGCGGTATATCCCATCGTCTTTCGTTCGAAAAGATGTGAGTTGGCAAATGCAATCACCTGACCGGCGCTGGCCTTTTTCAGCGCGCAACTGACGGAACCGTCTGGTATTGTCACCAACGGTTCGCCCCCGATGACACGCCCGCCGCCTTCCCACAGCGTGTTCTTGAGGTCATTTCCGATCCCTGCCTGCGGGGCGATCGGCCGCAGATCGAAAGACAGACCGAACTGCTGGAGCAACGGTCCGGAGGTTGAGATCCTGTTCGAAGGATCGTCGAAGATGTAGAGTGTGCCGCCGTGCTCCACGAAGTCTTTTAACCGCTGGAGCTCGTCTGGATCGAACGGAGTCACCGGATCAATGATGATCTGCCCGCCCGGTTGGTCCATGGCTTCCTCCAGTGTCGGGAACTTGCGCGGTACGACACCCACCCGCTGTGTCCAGAGAAAGAATGTGCTGAAATCTTTGTCTGGCTCGCGCGCCAGACGCAACTCGGGGATGAAGAAACGCGAGTGCTCACTCTCGAAATTCAGTTGCGCGAATGGCATGCGCGCCGTCGGCAAAGGGTAATTCTTCTGGTTGATCGCCTCAAACAGCCGCGACGATCCGGCAAATGTCAGGAGCGAAACCGCCGCCAGCCAGACCCACCCTTCGAGGCCAAACCCCGTGGCCGACACCATCGCGACCAGTAGCGCGATCGTGCCAAACAGCAACGTGAGCATGCGCCAGTAGGGAAAGCTTTCCTTCCGGTTCACATACTCGGCCAGCCCCAGTGCCAGCTCCGGCTTGCCGGGGACAAACATGAAGAAATTCGACCACAACGTCGAGTCACCAAAGGACACGACACGGCCCTTGCCGCAACGGACCGACAACGACAGTGAAAAGATGCCGAACCGATAAGATGTTTGCCCCGACCGTTCCGGGAAGAAGTTGCGCTGTGTATAGTCGGCCGGCAGGGTCTTGATGTCCTTTTCCGTGATAATTGATCGTGCCGACAAATCGCCGTACATGCTGCATGGCCCGCCAAATAGGAAGTCAGCCGGCATGTTTTGCGCGACCGGGTGCGGCATCAGGCCGGGCTTCCGATGCAGATTGAGGTCGCCCGTTTTCAGTTCATAGACAATGTCGGCAATGTAGCGAATGCCAAATCGTGTGGCGATGGGGTTGAGAAATGTTGCGTATCCGAAAACGTTGGTATGTTCGCCGATGAGAATCAATCCCCCGCCGTTCTGAACGTAATCATACACGGCATCGACTTCCTTCGGTGTGTACGGCGACGTGGGCACCTTTAAGACGAGGATGTCGTACTTCGACAGCAGGGCCGGTGTGAGTGTGTCGTGCCCGCGATCCATCTGGTAAAACTTATTCCAGTACTCGGCAAGACAGTAGAAGTTGTACGTGGATTGCTGACCGTACCAGACCGTGTCAAACGGCATTTCCGTCCACTCCCAATCGGAGTGGAACTCGTCGATCAGCATGCGTCCGGCCTTTCGTTCGCCCGCCGGGTGGTATCCTTCGTACGCGGTCCACGCATATATGCCGAGCGCAGCCGCAACAATGGTTACAGCCAGCCGGCGCAATGGCGCGCGCCGCTGCAAAATCGCCGGGTCCTCCGGCTTCAAGGGGATCGTCCCGGGCGTGCGGACAGAATGGGTCAGACCTTGGAGAAAGATGCCAACTGGCCAGACCGTCCACGCGAAAAGCGATGGATCCCAATATGTGGCGGCAAATCCGTTCTGGTGATAGTCCCAGAGCAGAACGGCCGCATAACGGGCAAACGCGAAAAGGGCAACGATCAGTCCGCCCGTGAACACCGAACGAGCCCTGAGCTTGCCGGTCACCGCCAGCGCAATCAATCCCATGAAGATTTGCGTGAAGACCAGGAGCCCCATGTTGTTCAGGGTCGGAACCGAGTGATACAGACGATCCGTGGCGAACAGGTGGATACCGTCAGCCAACCCGGCGGCGTTGATGCCGAAAAGCCGGAATGCGGCGCTGAGGATTGCCGTGGGGACCGCCGTGCCGTGCCCCCGTGGACCGAGGTAGACAAAGTACAGATATGCTCCGACCACCTGCATCAGCCCGATTGTTCCCGCAACAAGAAGGCCGTCTCCCAACCCATGGCCAGTCCGCGTCTTTCCGGCCACCACCATCACAATCGCCGCTATGCCGATCAGAATCGTCGCAGAATATGGGATGTCCGCATTCGCGAAGAAGCCGAAGAGGACGAGCGCAACGGCGGGAATGAGTGCACGCCACGGCCATCGTCTCGGCGTGTCATGCTGAGAGCCAGCCCACCCTGCCACCAGGATCACGAGTGTGCCAATACCAGCCAACCAGAGGAACTTCGTCGGCAATGCGTCGGGATTGGGCCAGAGAAACAGCCAGCCGATCGACCAGCAAACCATGCCCCAGATGTACAGACGTTTCATGATGGACCTGCGCCTTTTCCCCCGGGGGCCTGGGTCTTCGACCCGCCCATGAGGTGTTGTATGAGATTCTGGAAGAAGCGCACATTCTCCATGACCAGCAGTTCGTTCTGACCTTCGAGGTTTCGGTTATACAGGAATTGCGAATCAGCAATCACGACCATCCCGCCACGTCCGTGACGCGCCACTTTGACAACCGGATAGCCGAGGGCGGTCACGAGCGTCTCGATGTTCGGTCCATCACCGGTCAGTGGATAGGCGTCGGCCATCTTCACGGAATCGCCAAACGCCGTGCCCATCGCCTCTCCGAGCGGAACATTCTCCATCGCGAGTCCAAAGCGGTTGAGCAGGTCATCCACACGCGTGTGCAGGTTCCACCCGGCCGACACAATCAGCCACCCGCCATTGGCCGTGTACCGTTCGAATCGGTCAATCGTCTCCGAAGACACCGCCACGGTGGGGGCGAAAAGCACATAGACAGCGGCCGAGTCAGAGTCGATCTGCGACGGAGAATCAGCGTATCGTGGCGCCAAGCCATTGCGCATGAGGTTGAATTCGAGCCCGCCAATCGATTGTGGCTCCCATGCCATGCCGTCGAAGAACGGGCTTTGCCCCAAATCGATGAGCGCCTGCCGGTACGAAGTCGATGCCCAAGTCCTGCTTTCGGGTCCCGGCACCGCCATCCAGAACGCGACACTAACAACCGGCAAGAGTAGAGCAGACCACAGCAGACATGGTCGCCCCTTTGAACGAACGACCAGGACCGTCCCGCCGACGCCGACGAGCCATGCCAGCATCCAACTGCGCCACCGATCGAGAATCCGTCCGATCCCCCGGTTGGCCAGCCAGTGCATCGAACGATCGACCAGGGCGTGCGTCCGGGTGAGAGATCCGTTCTGATATGGCGATGTGTCGCCATACAGCATCGCCCGTCCCCGTCCCCAGTGTGCGCCGGCGACGAGGACAATGTCGCCGAGCGATTCACCCGGATCGTAGGCGAGATTGCCGAGGAACGAACGGTTCTTGTTATTGAGATCACCGGGATCGGAAAATGCGCCGCGCCCGACCAGAATTGGCTCGCCGTGTGGCCCGGGATCCACCGAGGCGCCGAGCCAGAGTTCGCCGTCCATCACCCCGCCGGAGCGCGCCACGGGATGGAACAAGTAACTCTTCTCCGAGACCCAGCTCCGTCGCACGGGAACAGCCGTATCGAAATTCACTGACAAGCCGCACGGCGCCAGAAGATCGTTGGTGGGCTCACGGATGGCATCAGTCCCCGTGTGATCCGCCAGGATCAGAAGTCCGCCGCCCCGGTCAACAAAATCCCAGACCATCTGCCGTTCGTTGACTGGCAGCTTTTTCAATAGGTTGGCGATGATGATGACATCAACAGAATCGAGAATACCCGGTGTCAGATCCGTGTTATAGGTAATGTACCCGGAGGCGGCGAGGTGTGTCGGCAGGAATCCGAACATCCCCCCGGAACGGTCTCCGTATTGACCGTGACGCGGCACCGTCATATCGAGAGTCTTCTTATCAAGGAACAAAACGCGGATCGGGCGATTCGTGTACGAACCGGCTCCGGCAACGATGAACGCTGCCATCAGCGCACCGATCGCCACCCATGTTACCCGTCGATTCCCGGGCACGGCTGACGGGGTGACGCCATCCTCCGCCGGCAACGCTTTGCGATACAACGCCACCACGGCGGTGATGAACAGCAGATAGGCGCCCGGCATGTCCAAATGCGGCGTCTGCGAGATGGGCGCCACTTTGCCCACCAATCCCAGCAGGGCTGGCGCCATCCATATATAGATGATGCGGCCTGCCTCCAAGAGCACGATCCCAAGAACAGCCCAAGTCCAGCGTCGTTCTGTTGCCGCGACAGTCACACCAAGGATCGCACAAACGCCAAGGAGCAAAAGATCAACCGCCGAAGCCGATGGCCCCAGCGACAACGGTTTGACCATCACGCCCGTGATCACCTGCGTGTAGCCGAATGACCACTGCGACATCAGGTGGTAGAGAGGGGGGAGCATGAAGAATATGGTCCACCAAAGCCCGTACAGAATCCCAGTGAGCACGACCGCAGAGTTTTTCCCGCGATTCTCGGGGACTGTGTAGCGGTCAAATGCCCAGACCGCCGCCGTGACCATCGCGATCTTGAGGGGTGGATCCGCCCACGCGACCAGACCGACCGCCAGCGCCCACGATGACCAGCGCAAGAGCCAGTTGATCTTCTTTCCCCACGAAGGAACAGATGGACAGCCAAGCCAGAAAAACCCCAGCAAGATGGCCATCAGAAAAGCATAGACCGGGTCACGGAAGTCGCCCACCGCGCGTGTTGCCACTGCCAGGACAGCAAGAAACCAAAAAATCATACCGGGCTCATATCTCCTGGGACAAAATCTCCATTATGAATGATACACTGTCGCCGCCTGCGGAGAAAGTGAAAACCTGGGTCAACTTCACGATTCAAGTGAATAAGAGCATCTATTAAAATGGAGTCAACATACTCAATGATGGTGGGGAGCGATCTGGATCAGTCAGAAGGCCATCAATTCCGAGGGAGGGCGAGGCTCCTGCCGAGCCTCTTTTCGGTGGATGACAAAAATGAGGCTCGGCAGGAGTCTCACCCTCCTATCATGCCCATCGGTCCCATCGCTGCGCCGTCAAGATGCAATCATCGTCGCTCCGTGCGGTCATAACATGTTGCGCCGCTGCAACCTAAAGAAATTGAGCGCGAAACTGAAAAACATTGTCATCTCCACTTGACAAAAAACGACCCCAGTTTATATTGCGATTTGGTAGGCCGAAGTCTTTTCGGTTTTTTGTGACTTGTACTGAAAACATTCACAGTTCCAAGGGTCAGTTAAATGTAGTCCAGTTAAGAGTTAAGGAGGCGGCTCATGACGCGACGTAGAAGTGAGGTGGCACCGGTTCGAACTAAGATTGTTCGATGTTGCCGATGTTGCCTCAGACACGGTTTGTTCCTCGTTGCTTTCACCACCGTACTTGCCCTGTCCTTTTCGCAACTCGCTTTAGCGGTATCTGATCCCCAGCCATCACCGCTCTTCAAGCAGAGCTTGAAGACCTCGATCGAGAAGTTTGTCGAGCGAGATGCCCCGCAAGCCACATCTGCCACCAACAAGACAGCAGGCAGCGGTGGGACGGTTGCGATGGCAGCGTCACCGGCGGATGTCGATTCGATGCCCACGATCGTAGGCTATCCGACTTGCGGGTCGGCGACCTGCTCTGACCAGAATACGTGTCCGGGACATCCAACCTGTCAGGGGACAGTAACCTGCTTCCCTGTCCCTACCTGTGCTGGCACTAATACATGCATAGGATTCACAACCTGCGCGGGCAGTACGTCATGCAACGCCGCCGGTGGCACGGCCACCTGCGCCGGGACAGCGACTTGCGACGCCAGCAACACGTGTCCCGGTTCGATGACTTGCTCGGGAACACCGACTTGCAAGGCCGCGGCCACTTGTCCGGGCGCGGAGACCTGTGTCGGTACGGCCACATGCGGCGATGGGCCGACCTGTCCGAACAATCCGACCTCGCCGGGTTCGCCGACGTGCGAGGGAACCACAACCTGCGGTCATGCCGGGTTCCCGACCTGCGACAATGCGCCGACATGCTCGCAGTCGTCTACCTGCGTAGGGTCGATGACTTGCACCCAGGTAACCTGTGTGGCCGCGGCGACGTGCAGCGGGAGCGCAACCTGCAGCTGGTCCAGCACCTGCCATGGTTCTCCAACGTGCGTCGATCAGAC
>JAVHPP010000084.1:11017-12866 GCA_036170655.1 Candidatus Zixiibacteriota bacterium
GTGACCTGCAGCGGCACGTCCACGTGTTCAGCCAGCGGCCCCACGTGTGATGGATCGCCCACTTGCAAGCAATACCCCACCTGTGCCGGTGCGAGCACTTGTCTTGATGCGCCCAGTTGCCCCGGGACAACCACCTGTGCAACCAGCAATACCTGCAATGGTGTGACGACTTGTCCGGGTACACCTTCGTGTGATGGCACAACGACATGCCCGGGTACAGTCACGTGCGACAACGCAGTTTCGTGTCCCGGAACAAGCACCTGTGCAGGGACGGTAACCTGTGCAAGTCTCACCTGTGCTCCGAGCCCGACCTGCGGTGCGGCTGGTCTGACGTGTTTCGGCCAATCCACTTGCACCGGGTCTACGACTTGTGACGGGACGGCAACATGCAATACAGCCACCTGCACCGGTCAGCCCACTTGTGCTGTCGTCATCGCGACCTGCCTCGGTCCATCTTGTCCGGGTACGGCGACCTGCGGTGCGGCAACCTGTCCGGGTTCTCCGACTTGCAAGGATGTCTCGACCTGCCCCGGCTACCTGACCTGTCATGGGACCGTAACCTGCGACAACATGGCAACATGTACGAATACCAGTTCCTGTCCGGGTACGCCCACCTGCGCCGGTACGACAACGTGTGATGCGACGGGGGCGGCAACCTGCGCTGGAGCCGCGACGTGCACCAACTTCCAGACATGCTTCGGTGTGGCGACATGCAACAGCACAGTGACCTGTCCCGGCACCACGACCTGCGATCCGGCGGTATGTGCCCCGACTCTTCAGGGTACGGTCACGTGCGCTGGCAGTAACACATGCGGTACTCAAACATGTCCTGGCAGTGTCACTTGTGCCTCGGTCACGTGTATTGGCACTCCCACGTGCAAGTGGTCCAGCACCTGTAAGAAGTCACCCACATGCATAAACCAGTTCACGTGCCATTCGTTCACGTGTCAGGGTGCAGCGACTTGCCAGGGTGCGACAACTTGCGCGCACAGCATCACGTGCGCCGATGTCCAGACCTGCCAGTACTTTGCGACCTGTCCTGGAAATACCACGTGTCAGGGCGGCATTACGTGCGCTGGCCAGCAGAGTTGTCCGGGCACCGCAACCTGCCAGGGATCGCACACTTGTCCGGGGCTGGCGACTTGCGACGGCAATGTCACCTGCGCGGGTTCGCCGTCGTGCGCCACGACTCCGACCTGCGACTACAGCCTGACCTGCTGGAAGACGTCGACCTGTCCGGGGTGGACCACATGTCAGGGGAACCCGACCTGCTTCGGTGTGGCGTCAACCTGTGCTGGAGCGGCGACATGCTACTACGCGACTTGCGTGTCGACACCCAACTGCTCGGCCACGACGTGTGACTGCACCGTGCACCATAGTGGGGATTTGAATGGTGACGGTGTTCCCGACGTCTTGGATGTCACAGACTTGATCGACCATGCGTTTGGTGGTGGAGCGGCGCCTCCGAAGGATGCGTTCTGCCCGCACATCGACCGTGGCGATGTTAACTGTGATGGCGGCGATGACGTGCTCGATGTCGTCTACCTGATCGACTTCGCGTTCGGCGGCGGTGCCGCACCCTGCGATCCTTGCCGGTGCACGCCGTATCCGACGAACTGTCCGTAAGCTGACTTCTCGATAGGCACAACAAGGGGCGGGATCCGAAAGGATCCCGCCTCTCTCGTCTTCGGGGTTCAAATAGAATACGCCGGCGATCGGGAATGCCGCGTGTTTCCCCAACGTTATTCCCGCGTTCAGGCGGGTTGAAAAACGCCCGGACAAGTGTCTGACCTACCGAGATCTGTAGGGGCACGGCTTGCCGTGCCCGCTGGCGTGAATGCAAACAGGA
>JAVHPP010000085.1:0-12838 GCA_036170655.1 Candidatus Zixiibacteriota bacterium
CAAGAACTGACCGCACGCAGGGATCGTGCCCGTGAGGACCACGCTCAAACGGCGCGCGAGATGTCACAGCTTAAATGCGCCATTGATTCTGTCGAAAACGCCCTCGCCGAATTGCAGCATCAGTTCCAGGAGGCCAAGCTGCGTTTGGCACAACTCGAGTCGGAGCGCGTGCAGCTGGAAAGCGATGCGCGGTCATGGAACGAACGATTGCAAGAATGGGAATCCGCCCATGACCTCCTGTCGGGCATGATTGCCCGGGGCGAGGGATTGGGTCCGGCGACCGAAGCCGCGCTGGCGACGCCCGAGCGTTGGAATGGGCACATCAGCGCTTTCAGCGACCGCCTGCATCCCGATGCAGGCTGGGAAAAAGCTGTCGAATCGGCCCTGGCCCATCGCGTCGGTGCGTTGTGGTGCCAAGACCGCGAGTCGGCCGAAGCGCTCGTTACCTTTCTGACAGAAGCTCCACGTGGCCGGGCGGTTGTGCTCGACCCCTCGCTACTTCCCGCCGTGGCAGTGCCACGGTCTGGGTGTGACGATCCGGGATTCTTGGGATATCTCTCTCAGAAGATCCAGTTCGCCCCGGATGTGCAGCCGTGGGTCGAGTCGCTTTTGGGGTCGGTTGCAATAACAGAGACGGCCGGCGATGCCCGTCGTGTTTTTGATCTCTTGAAAGGGCAGTGCGCCGTCGTTTCGCGCGATGGAATTCTGATCGAACAGAGCGGCGCGTTGCACGCGGGCGCCTCGACAGCGACGCATAGCGAATCTGTTGTCGGACGCTCCCACCGTCTGGCCGAGATCCAGACACGGATTACCGCGGGCGTTCAGTCACAGGCGGCAACCCGTGGGCGTCTCGATGAGGTTGCATCGGCAGTATTGCGTTGTGCAGATGAGTCCGATCAGGCCGAAAAACGCGTTCAGGCCAAGGAGGAGGAGCTCCGCACTTTGCACCTTTCGCTCGAAGGTGGCACTGCGCGAGCGACCGAACTTGCGCGTTTGCGCGACGAGCTCGACAGCGACTTGACGCAACGGCAGTCATCGCTCGCAGCCGACGACGTATTTCACGGCCGTCAGGATGAAGCAATCCGTGATCAGGAAAGGCGCGTTGCCGACCTCACGGACAGACGGAAAGAGGCATCCGCCGCCGTTGCGCGCTTGGGAGAGATTCTTACCGCCGCCGGTGTGGCCGTGAACGATGCTCGCATTCACGTCGTGGAAGTCCAGGCACAGTGCAACGCCCTCGATACAGACCATCAGCGGCTGAACGAGTCCATCAACGATATCAGGGAAGAGGAACGCCGCCTGCGTGAGCGGATCACCGCCAATGAATCCGAAGAGGCGGCTCTCCAGCGCGATGGAGAGGCGATCGGCCGTGAGCACGCGCGGCTCACACAGATGCGCGATCACCTCGAGGCCGAGCGGTCTGCCACACGCGCCGCCGCCATGCGCCAGCATGAACTTTTCGCCGCCGCTGACGTCAGATTCAAAGAAATCCGGCGGAGCGCTGATGAGGCCGAACGCGCCCGTTCGCAGGTTGAGTTGGAAGGATCCCGGTTGAACATCGAGATTGATCAGTGCCGCCGTCGAATCAGCGATACACTGCAGACCGATCCCGACAATGCCCACGCGGAGGATCTGCCGCTGTCCTCTGAAGAACTCAAAGCCAGAGTCGCCGAACTGGGCGAACGAATCGAAAGTCTGGGTCCCGTCAATCCGCTGGCTCTGGAGGAATACGAACGCGAAAAGCAACGCTGGGATTTTTTCGAGAAACAGGTCGGTGATCTCCGCGCCGCCAAGAAAGCCCTGACGGAGACCATCGCCGAGTTGAACATCACTGCCGGACGGCAGTTCATGGAGACATTCGAAACGGCGCGGCTGAACTTCCAGGGAGTGTTTACCCAGCTCTTTCGCGGCGGCGAGGCCGATGTGCACTTGGCCAATCCCGATGATCCGCTTGATTCACCGATCGAGATTCTCGCCCGTCCCCGGGGGAAGAAATTCATTGGGTTGCGTCAGCTCTCCGGCGGCGAACGCGCCCTGACGGCTTTGGCGCTTCTGTTTGGCCTCTACCTCGTCAAACCCAGTCCCTTCTGTATTCTTGACGAAGTGGATGCGCCGCTCGATGACGCGAACTGCGGACGATTCCTCAAACTGGTCGAGCGTTTCAAATCCCGCACACAGTTTATCATCGCCACGCACAACAAGCTGACGATGGAAGCCGCGGATGTTCTCTACGGTGTAACCATGGAGCAACCCGGCGTCTCCCGGATTGTCTCAGTGCGGCTCGATCATGCCGGTGAACCGCAGAGCGGCGCCGCGCTGATCGTTCCGGACACCGATGAACTGGAGGCAGAGGGTCCGTCAGCCGCGCCTTCTGCAACCAAGACAGTCGCGCCCGCCGACAACTGACCTTGCTCCGCACGCAGCGCGGGGCTTCGACATGCGATCTTTTTTCCAGCGATTGAAAAACGGCCTGCGCAAGACGCAGACCGCGCTCACCTCTCAGATCAAAGAGGCGCTGGGTCTCAGCCCGTCATGTGACAAAGCCGTCCTTGAAGAGATCGAGACCGCGCTGATTGCTGCGGACTGCGGTCCGGCCGTCGCCGAAGAATTGGTCGCCCGCCTGAAAAAACGCAGCGCGGCTGAACGTGTTGCCGATTCGAACCAGGTCCTCGGATTGATCAAGCAGGAAATGACCGCCATCCTCAGGAACGGGCAATCCACCGTCTCTTCGCCGGAAGTCGGTGGGTGCGTGGTGAGCATCTTCGTTGGCGTGAATGGCGTCGGCAAGACGACATCGATCGGGAAGATTGGGTGTCATTTTGCCCGTTTGGGCGAATCAGTTCTCTTCGCCGCGGCCGACACTTTTCGCGCGGCAGCCGGTGAGCAGCTGGAAATCTGGGCGGAGAGGGCAGGAGCGCAACTGGTTGGCTCGGCACCGGGAGGCGATCCTGCCGCTGTTGCGTTCGATGCGGTCAGAGCGGCACAGGCGCGAGGCATCCATCATGTGCTGATCGATACGGCCGGACGCTTGCACAGCAAGTCAAACTTGATGGCGGAACTCGGAAAGATCAAGCGCACCGTAGACAAGGCCCTCGGCGACAATGGGGGACGCTCCCAGGTTCTCCTCGTCATGGATGCCACGACCGGTCAGAACGGGCTGGCCCAGGCATCAGAGTTTACCAAAGCCGTCGGTGTCAATGGGATTGTACTCACCAAACTCGACGGCACCGCCAAGGGGGGGATTGTCCTGGCCATCTCACACCAGTTGCGTATTCCCGTCCGTTGGGTTGGCGTCGGCGAATCGATCGATGACCTCGAAACATTCGACCCCGAAGAGTTCGTGCAGGCGCTCTTTGAGTAGCGGCGGGGCCTAAGCGGAACCAGCCCGTCGTGTTCCGATTTCTTCACCGATTCGACCCCTGTTTGACCGTCTCTCGCAATAGCAGCAAGTGCAGTCAACCTCTTGCTATCCACAATCTTACAGTCATATTCGTCCGATATATTACATCCCTCGCTTCCCTGAAAGCGGCCGGAACGCAAGATCGTCCGAAGGGTGGAATGTGCCGGATTTCATCACTTTTCTTCAAAAGTCTGCTGTATTCCATTGACAGGTCATGGCCTTACGTAATTACTTCGTGATTAGGGTGGTGGGAAATGCCCCTCAGGCAGCTCCTTCTATCCACTGTAAACCGATGTTGGGTATGGCGGAGTGGAACACTTTTTCGGGTACCGATGATCTTGGGAAGGATGTGAAATCGTAAATGACCGGCGTTCGCGTACGCGACGACGAAAGTTTCGAGAGGGCACTGAAGCGTTTTAACAAATCTTGCGAAAAGGCAGGGATCCTACCGGATATCAAGAAGCATCAGTACTTTGAGAAACCGTCGGATCGCAAGAAACGCAAGTTGAATCAAGCCAGACGGCGCAGCCGTAAGAAGTACAGCACCGAGTGATGTCGACCGACCTACCCGCTCGTATCATGACGGATATGACCGCCGCGATGAAGAGTCGCAGCGCTCTCCGCACCTCGGTGTTGCGCGGGCTGAAGTCGGATCTGAAGTACAAGGAGATCGAACTGGGGCATGAGTTATCTGAGGCCGATTGTCAGGCAGTCCTGCGATCGGCCCAGAATAAACGCCGCGATGCCATCCGCTTGTATCGGCAGGGGAAGCGTGACGATCTGGCCCAGAAAGAGGAAGCGGAACTGGCGATTATCAGTGAATACCTTCCCGCCGCCATGGAAGATGCGGAACTTGGCGGAATTGTGCATGACATCATCACCGAGACCGAAGCTTCTTCACCGGCCGACTTGGGACGGGTGATGAAAGCGGTCATGGCAAAAATTGCCGGGCGTGCCGATGGGAACCGGGTACGTCAGGCAGTGGCCGAGCGGCTTCAGAGCGCGGCCAAGGGCGTATAGGTTCTCGGAAACAATCGACCGGCACCGACGGTTCGGCAAGGGGCAGGTCCCGCGCAACGGACGCGGGATGAATCGGACGGTGGTCTTTCTGACACATCCAACCCCTTGTCCCCCCGCCGGCAAAAAGGGGAGGGCAGGATGAACTTTCTCGACCTGTTGCTACTGGTCGGCGTCATTGCATGCGCCGTCTGGGGAGCAAAACGCGGTTTTATCCGCATGATTATGATCACGCTCGGTCTGATGGGAGCGATCATCATTGCGGTCCACTACAACGACGCCTTCACGCGTGAACTGTCCTCGTACTTCCGCGCCGCGCCTCTCTGGGTCACGATGATCTCGTTCATTCTCTCATCGATGATCATTTTCGCCCTCTTCCGGCTGGGCGCGAAATTATTCTTCAAGATCGCCAATCTGCAGAACCTGGGAAAGACCGACCAATTCGGCGGCGCGTTGGTCGGTCTCATTTTCGGCTGGATCATGATGGGGTATCTGATCTTTCTGATCGTGTTTCTACCATTGCCCTACACGATACAAACCAAGATTGAGGCCTCGGTCTTCGCTCTGCGCATGGGGTCCTCCGTGCCGTTGCTCTACGAATCGACCGAGAGACTCCACCCGTCACAGGCCGACTTCATGGTCAAGATGGAAGATGCCTTGCAGGGAGCGGTGCTCTATTCCCGCGCACCGAAGTCCCAGCCCGGAGGCAGAAGACACATGACGGCCACCGACGAAGCCCGTATCGAGGACTTTCTCAGCCGGCTGGATAAGTATTTCGTGGCGAGCACATAGGAATCTGATTCCGTCTGGTGCCCCACGGCTTGCCGTGGAATTGCGCCGGAGGAACCCACAGCAAGCTGTTGGGGCGCCAATTTGTCTCCCGCTTCTGTCCCCTATGGCCTCGGACACGTCTCGCTGCATGGATTGCACGGCGTCGCGCCACCGCCAAACGCGTAATCCACGGCGGCCACCACATCGAGCACGTCCGTCATCGCACTGCCGTCAAAATCACACCGTTCGATGGGACACCCCGGATCAGACGTGCACGAACCGCCGCCGAACGCGCGGTCAATAATCGCCACCACGTCCAGGACATCGGTCGCCCCCGATCCATCCGGATCACCCGCAAAGGGACAGTGGCACGTGCGCGCGCCGTACCAGAATCCCATCTTCATGCGGAACGACGGCGATGCCACTTCGCCGGCAACCGGCTGTGCTGCGGATACCCCGAGCTTGAAACTCGCGGACGCTACAGCATTGCCACCGCCTCCATCCACGACATACCAGTTGAGATTGTAGTTCGGCCCGGCCAGCGCCGCGACGGGGAGGAGCAACATCCCGAAGAAAGTAATCAGCTGTCTTTTCATGTCTGTCCCCTCTCTATGGGATTACCACGCCGTAGGCGGTGGGATAGAAGCACGCCGTGATGCGGTGATTCTGCGCCGAGGTGAAACTACCGGGCGCATTGTTGTTCCAAGTGCGTGCCTCCAGACGAAAGACATAGGTTCCAGCCGGCTTGAAGTACACGCGGTCCACAAAAATCGGCGTATCAAGATTTCCTGCATATCCAAATATGGCCACATTGACTGCATGGGGATTGACAATATCGCCCCCTTGGTCCTCATCGATTTGGCAATATGCAGAGGACCAACCTGAAGTTGCAGACATATCGAAAGTCGTGCGTCCTTGAACGTAGATATAGCCAGCCGAGGGTGTCGTAATCATGCATGTAATGAGATCGACCATGGTTGTTGTGCCTTGCGCTAATATGATGTAGCCGGTCTGGGTGTTTGATGTGATTCCGGGTTCATCGATGACCGTGGTGGCATCGTGTGTGTGGATTGTCGGGGCATACGCCGCCGGTGGCTGACCACCCAGATTGTCAGCGTTATCAGCGTTATCAGCGTTAAGGGTCTGTGCCGACCGGAACGTGTACGGACTGGTGTTGAGTTTGATGCGCGGGAGTGTCTCCACGGGATGGACACCGTCGTTGACAGTCACCTCCAGCCACCGCGTGTTGCCGGAGAACACGGGATCAGTAAGTGGCACCAGCGCGCCGAGCTCGGCGGTCCAGAGGCCGTCGGCATCGGTGCTCAGGGGTTGCACTTCTCCGGGGCCGGCCGGCCAGATTTCGGTCCCACCCGCCTGGGCATCGTAGATCTTGAAAGTGAAACTCTTGAGCCCCGCCGGTACGGGATCACCGGCGGCGTTGGTGAGCTTCCCCTGGACAGTCATCCGCGTGGGGACGGCGGCGAAGCTCATTCCTGCCGCAGTCAGCATGGCTGCTGCGATCATGAGGATCGCCAATCGGTAACACTTGGGCATGGTGGACCTCCTGTTGAGTTGTGAAACGTAAGCATGAAGACCATTGCGTCTGATAGGCGACCTGCACGCCTCTTTTCTGCAAGGTGGCGAGCATGGTTGCCCGTGGACGAGACCAAAGACACCGTGCACGGCGAACGTCCTTACGTTGAACCAAGCCCCTCGCACGAACACGAAGGCTACTTGGTAGCTTAACAGCGCCTGGTGGCTCAAGCACTTACTTCAAGCACTTACTTCGGAAGTAAGATAGCATCTCAAGAATATCTGTCAACGGAAAAGGCGATGAATCGCTGTAAGATTCACGCGCGGTGTGCCGGCACTCCCATGATTAACCGATGGCCCGGCAGCGGAAGCACACTCCGCCACCGGACTTTTGCGCATGTCCCCGCTTGCGCGGCGTCACGGTTCCCTGTTACCCCCAGGCATCATGTTCAACACTCTCCGGGGTCAAAACCACCCGTCACTGCGCCATCCCCAGGCGGTCCAGCAGAAATGCGTAATCCAGCGCGATTTCCTTCAGATAATCGTAACGCCCGGAGGCGCCGCCATGACCCGCGCCCATGTTCGTCTTTAGCAGCAGGAGATGGTGGTCCGTCTTCAGCGCGCGGAGCTTGGCGGTCCACTTGGCCGGTTCCCAGTAGCCGACACGGGGGTCGTTCAACCCGGCGGTAATGAGAAGATTCGGGTACTCTTTGGTAGTCACGTTATCGTAGGGAGAGTACGTGCGCATGTAGTCGTAGGATTCTTTCTGTTTCGGATTGCCCCATTCTTCGAATTCGATCACCGTGAGGGGAATCGACTCGTCGAGCATCGTGTTAATGACATCAACGAACGGCACGTGCGCAATCACGGTATGGAACAGATCGGGGCGCATGTTGGTCACCGCCCCCATCAGCAACCCGCCGGCGCTTCCGCCATTGATCGCCAGCTTCTCCTTCGACGTATACTTCTGGGCGATCAGGTACTCGGCACAGGCAATGAAGTCGGTGAAGGTGTTGCGTTTGTGCAGCAACTTGCCATCCTCGTACCACGGGCGGCCCATTTCGCCGCCGCCACGGATGTGCGCGATTGCAAAGACAAAGCCACGATTCAACAGACTCAGGCGGTTCGAGGAGAAGTTGGGATCGGAGCTGATCCCATAGGCGCCATATCCATAGAGCAGGAGGGGATTCGTGCCGTTCTTGACCATCCCTTTCCGGTAGACCAGCGAAATTGGAACTCGGACACCATCTGTGGCAGTCGCGAAGACTCGCTCTGACACATACTGCGCTGGGTCGTATCCGCCCTTGACTTCGTACTGCTTTTTCAGAACGCGTGTCTTGGCGTTCATGTCGTAGTCAAACACCGATCGCGGCGTCACGAGAGAGTTATAGGTAAACCGGAATGTCGATGTTTTGTACTCCGGGTTACGCCCGGCGTTGAAGGTGTACACGGGTTCGGGAAAATCGACGTAGTGGTTACCACTGCCGCGCAGGTTCTTGATGCGAATCCGCTTGAGGCCATCCTGCCGCTCGTAAATCACCAGATGATCGGCGAACGCATCGATGTCGTCGACTTTGACCGAATCGCGCGCCGCAATCACTTCCGTCCAATTGGCTTTCGACGGATTGGCGACCGGGGCTTTCATTACCTTGAAGTTTCTGGCATTGTCGTTGGTGACGATATAAAACTGATCCCCATTGTGATCGACACGGTATTCCATCTCGTGCTGACGCGGGTGGATAAGCGCGAATGCTCCCGTGGGATTGTCCGCCGCCAGATAGCGGACTTCTGACGTCACCTGGCTCTCCAGACTGATCAACAGGTAGGCGTTGCTGCGAGTTTTGTAGATGTTGAGGAAGTAGGCCTCGTCGGGTTCGTGATAAACCAGCGAATCCTGCTTCGGATCGGCGCCGAGTTGATGGCGAAACAGCTTGAACGGGCGCTTGGCCGGGTCGAGCGTGTTGTAAAAGAGCGTCTTGTTGTCGTTGGCCCACTCCATGCCGGTGGACGTGCCCGCAATGACATCTTTGAGCAACGCTCCGCTCTTGAGATCCTTGACATAGAGCGTGTACTCTTCTGATCCGGCCGTATCGACCGAATAAGCGAGGAGCTGGTGATTTGGGCTGATCTTGAACACACCGATATCGAAGTAGTCGTGCCCCTTCGCCAGCGCGTTCGGGTCAAGCAGGATCTCCTCAGAAGTGTCCAGGGAACCTTTTTTGCGGCAGTGGATCGGGTATTGCTTCCCTTCTTCGGTGCGTGTGTAGTAGTAGTAATCGTCCCGCTTCTCCGGTACATCGAGGTCGGTCTCGTTGATGCGGGCGAGCATCTCGTCATAGAGCGCTTTCTGCCGACCCTCCGTGTGTTTCATCACCGCGGCGGTGTAGGCATTCTCCGCATCGAGGTAGGCGATGACTTCCGGGTTCGATTTCTCCCGCAGCCAGAAATAGTTGTCCTTCCGTACCTCGCCGTTGACGGTATCGATCTTCGGGATCACTTTGGCAACAGGCGCGGTCATGGCTTCTTGCGCAACGGCGATGGATGTTTGGATGAATGCTGGTACAACGACCGCCATAGCGGTCCACAGACCAATCCGAAGCCCTCGTAGCATGGCGCCGGGTCCTCTCTTGATGGGTTGATGATTGTCATGAGACGCAAATAGTGAGCATGCAAGGTGACAAGAAGCCCCCCCAAACACGTTCAGTGAGGGCTGAATGGAAACATACCGAAATCCCGTGGTGTGGTCAAGGCATCGTGCTTACCAGGACTCGGTCGGGGAATGCGCTTGGCGGCCAGGGCGCGCCTGCAATAAGGCGGCCCCGTTGGAACCGGGGCCGCCTGAGATTGCTGTAATAGAGACTGCAAATCTCGGATTTTGTATCCCTATCGCAGCAGGATCATCTTCCCGACATGTGCATTAGGACCCGTCTGAAGCCGGTACAAATAGATTCCCGACGTGACGGTAGCGCCTGACATGTTCCGCCCATCCCAGCTCGCGTAGTATTCTCCGGGCGCCAATCTGGTGTCAACGAGTGCCGCAACCTTTTGGCCGAGTATGTTGTACACTGACAGCGTGACAGCACCGGCGTCTTCGATGACATAGCGTATCATCGTTCCCGCATTGAATGGGTTGGGGAAATTCGATAAACCGGCCGTGGTCTGCTCGTCCGATGTGGCGACTGGCGCCGGGCTGGTCCTGACCCAATCTGCAGGATTCCATGACAGAGTGGAGTCTAACGGGGGGTCGGGGACAACGGTCAGGGCTGTGTCCGGTGCGTTCGCGGTCGTATCGACAACCATGGTCGTGTCAGAGATCAAGGAATCCGACGGCGGCTCCACACCAGGTACGGAGACGTTACCGGTATCTGCCACCACAACCGGCGCCCGGATCGTAATGGTCCCCATCATGAAATCGGGAACCACGCCGGTAGCAACACCATTTCGTTGCCCTCCAAGGATAAAAAGAATGTGATTGGCCGGTGGAATCATCGCCGTGTCGATGACGAATTGGCCCGGTGTATTGCCCGCCGTCAAAGTGATCGTAAGGGACGCTTTCCCGCTTTCCACTGTGCCATCGTCTCCGGCGGGAAGGTCATTGTCCTGGAGGATTCCGCCCGCGGCGAAGAGGACATAGTCAGGACTGACGTAGTCCAGTCCCAATCTTCTCCTGTCGCTGACATCCGTCCACGTGTTTGTAATCTGCTGCCACACCACTTGGCCTTGGTAAATCCCATTCAGATACCCGTCAATCCGCGCCGAATGCTCGAAAGCGGGAATACCCGCTGTCCAGAAAGCGCCGGGATCGACCTCGCGAATGACCAGCGGAATGACCAGCGCCCGTATGGCGGCATCGTTGCGAACGTACACCCCAATTGTTGCTGTTTCTCCGGGATCGAGTGCCTTCGACTCCACGGTCACCGCATGCCCGGCCGACGCGCTTCGAGGCAGGATAATGTCTGGCGGCGCGCCTGCCGCGAGCCGCCTCGCCTCGGTGACACACGCCGGATCGGCGGCGTAACCTGCATTCGCACACGCCCACAGTACGAGGGCCCCAATACCACTCGCTATTCTCATTTGTGTCTTCCTCCTACCAGTTTCATCCAGAACTGGTGAGTCAAAGTTAATTCCCCCACGACATAGACCCGCAGTGATGAGATCCGTTCATCTCCAGTCGAGTGCGGCGCCTGAATCGCTCTACCCACTCGACAGGTGAATACAAGCGAGGTGTCATTTTATTCCCGAGAATCATATCTTTTTTCGAAAAAACTAAGAAAGATGAGTCTCATTGCCTCATGGCCCCCCGAAGCGGCGAAACCATCCGATCAACAGAGTAGCCGCGTACAGATCGAGTCTCTCGGCCTTGGTGTTGACTGTGCGCTCCGGCATCCTGTCTCCACGTCGACATTCGCCGAAGCAACTTCACGTCCCCGGAAACCATTGATACAGCATGAAATAGATCAGAACGCCGGTGACGGAAACATACATCCACACCGGCCAGGTCCAATGGGCAAGTCGCTTGTGAAGGGTGAAGTCGGCTTTCAGCGCCCGGCGCAACGTGAGGATCACCAGTGGGAGCAGAATCACTGCCAGCGGGGTATGAGTGAAAAGAATGCCAAAGTAGAGATAGCGCGGAAAACCCTGCACCGCAAAGCGTGTGATTCCTGCCTGGCTGTGATAGATGACATACGAGATCAAGAACAGCGTGCTACATGCGGCCGCAGTGAGCATACAGGCGCGGTGGGCCGCGACGCGACGCTTACGAATAAAGTAGAAACCAGCCAGAAGACAGCACCCGGCGAGGCCATTGAGTGTTGCATTGAGCGCCGGCTGGAATGACATGCGGCTACGATGCCCGTCGCGCGTTGACCAGCGACGCGACGTCGCGGAGAATGCGTGAAACTAAATCGGGGTCATCGCTGTGGTAATACGCCCGAATATGGCCATGGGGATCGACAAGGGAAAACATCGTGCTGTGCATGATGGGCTCTTCCGGACTGCTGAGATGAAAACCGTCGGTCGATATGTGCCGGATTGTCTTGATATCCCCGGTCAAAAACCACCAGCGGTCACGATCGGCTTCATAACGGTCGGCGTATGCCGACAAGACGGACGGGGTGTCGCGGTCGGGATCGACCGAAAATGACACGAGGCGGATCATCTCCTTTTTCAGCAGGGGATCTGCCTGGATCGAATCTTGCAGATACGACATGCGCAAACTCATGAGCGGGCATGGCCCGGCGCAGTTCGTGAAAATGAAGTCGGCGATCCAGATCGTCCCCGCGAGGTTCGCGTACTGGATGTCCAGCCCAGACCGCTCTGTCAAATGAAAGTCGACGACGGTCCCGTAGTCAGCCAGATCCGCCGCGGCGGAGTTTTTGCCACTCATCTTGGCCGAAAGATCATGGAACATCCAAGCCATAATGACCGTGGTACCCACGATAAAGGCTACAGCAACTCCGGCCATAATCGGCCAGATCTTTCGTCTGGGCGTGGCCAGCGATGGAGAAGATGGGGCGGTTTGCATCTACGCCAGCTTCCTGATGGGGGCATTCGTGATCCACACGGCCCCGATGAAGGCCGCGACGGCAAAAGCGGCCGTAATTCCCACTGAGACGGCCAGCGATGGGATGCCATTGGTCATGGCCGGGTTGTGAAGATACAGCATGTGGCGCAGTGCGGCCGTGCCATAGGTGAGCGGGTTGATCATCATGATCGCGCGCATCCACCCTGTTGCCCCCGAAGCGGGGAAGAAGGCACCCGATAACAGCCACATCGGGATTAGTCCGACATTCATAATCGCATGATACCCCTGTGTTGAGTCCATCCGCCAGGCCAGCATAAACCCGACCCCGGTCAGGGCCAGCGCAATCAGCGCCATGACGGCAACGGCGCCCAGCCATCCCAGCGGATCAAAACCGATTCCCACGAGGGGAGCAATCGCCATGAAGATAACGGCTTGGACAATTGCCAGCGAACCGGTGCCCAGCATCTTGCCCAGCGCGATGGTCCACCGTGGCGCGGGAGCCACGAGCACCGATTGAAGGAATCCCTCACGCCGATCCTCGATGATTGAGATTGTGGCGAAGATTGCGGTGAACAGCAGGATCAGGATCAGCG
>JAVHPP010000086.1:0-12704 GCA_036170655.1 Candidatus Zixiibacteriota bacterium
GGAGCGGCTCGGCGGTGGCATGATTATCCGCTGAGTCTACTTCGTACATCGGACTCCCCCCGGCATTCTTCGGTTCAGAGGCAAACAGGGTTTCGCCCTCCAAGCTCCATCGGGGATGGGGCTTGACCATCGGTCCCTTCATATTCTTATACGTCGTCACAGTTTGTTTGAGACGTTCGTTTTCCTGCCACGACGAACTCCCCATCATGCCTCATGGCCGTGTGTCGGGTGACCACTTCCACTTCCATCTTATTGATCTCCAATGAATTATGGTGCGGCCCTTCTTGGTTCCAGATTCTAATTCGGGGCGGTTTCATGTCGGGCCATTCTCGGGTTGGGTGTTCCTGAATTCCATTTTCAGGATACGCTCTTGATTCTTATACCGCAGCCCCCAACGCAAGTTGCAGCAGATCCACAGTGTGGCGGGAATTTCTATTCTCAACAGGCCCAAGAGTATCAGAGGGCACAGTGCGCCTGTGGCATTTGAGTACACTCTTCATTGCCGATACATACCGTGGGGGCGTCGGCCAGCAATTGCACGACGGGGATCTTTGCCGATGATTAAATGGCTCCTGATTGGTATCATTCCCTTGGTGCCGCCAGGATGGCAGGCAAAGATAGGCACCCCGGAGAGTCCCATCCTGAAGGAGCAACGCCAAGCATGGACGCAACCAGCATCATGACAACGACAAAGACCGTACGACACGACTTTAGCCTCCTTGGCAAGGACGATCTCTACCTCCTGAACGAGGGAACTCATCTCCGTTTGTATGAGAAACTCGGCGCCCACATACACGTCGTGGAGGGGATCGCGGGAACGAACTTCGCTGTCTGGGCGCCCGATGCTCGGCAGGTGTCTGTCATCGGGGATTTCAATAGCTGGAACCGGACGAGCCACCCGTTGACCTCGCGCCAGAACTCAGGCGTCTGGGAGGGGTTTGTTCCCGGCGTGGGGCCAGGATCAATCTACAAGTATTACATCGTCTCGCGGTACAATGGGTATTGGGTCGAAAAGACCGATCCCTTTGCGCTCTTTTATGAAACACCACCGAGAACTGCGTCGATCGTCTGGGATCTCGAGTATGCCTGGGGTGATCAGACATGGATCCAGGAGCGTGCCGCGCACAACGCGCTGGCCGCGCCTATGGCCATCTATGAAATCCACTTAGGTTCATGGATGCGGGTGCCGGAAGAAGACGCCCGCTTTCTGAACTACCGCGAGCTGGCGCCCAAACTGGCGGACTATGTCCAGCAGATGGGCTTCACCCATGTCGAGTTTCTGCCTGTGATGGAGCATCCGTTCTACGGCTCCTGGGGATACCAGACGACCGGCTACTTCGCCCCGACGAGCCGCTATGGCTCGCCGCAGGACTTCATGTACCTGGTTGATTATCTCCACCAGCACGGGATCGGCGTCATTCTCGACTGGGTGCCATCTCACTTCCCGACCGACAAGTATGCGCTGGGTTATTTCGATGGGACACACCTGTTCGAACATGCGGACGAGCGAAAGGGGCTGCATCCCGATTGGAACAGCGCCATCTTCAACTACGGACGCAAAGAGGTCCGCTCGTTCCTCCTGTCCAGCGCCCTCTTCTGGCTGGACACGTACCACGCCGATGGATTGCGCGTGGATGCGGTCGCTTCCATGCTCTACCTCGACTACTCAAGGAAACCGGGAGAGTGGATACCCAACGAGTACGGCGGGCGTGAGAACCTTGAAGCCATCAGTTTCCTGCGACAGCTCAACCACGAGGTCTACCGTCTACACCCTGACGTTCAGACACTCGCAGAGGAATCGACCGACTGGCCAATGGTGTCACGTCCCACCTATGCCGGCGGGCTGGGTTTCGGGTTGAAGTGGGACATGGGCTGGATGCATGACACGCTGGCCTACATCGCCAAGGACCCAGTTCACCGGACATACCATCACAACGAACTGACCTTCCGAATGCTGTATGCGTTCTGCGAAAACTTTGTCCTGCCGCTGTCGCATGACGAAGTGGTGCACGGGAAGGGGTCGTTGCTGGGCCGGATGCCCGGAGACGACTGGCAGAAGTTTGCAAACCTGCGTCTCCTCTACGGTTATATGTATGCGCAGTCGGGAAAGAAGCTGCTGTTCATGGGCGGCGAATTCGGCCAGTGGAATGAGTGGTATCACGAGACCTCGCTGGACTGGCATCTCACACAGTACGCGCCGCACGCGGGGATTCAGCGCTGGGTCAGGGACCTCAATCACACGTACCGCACGGAGCCGGCCCTTCATGAACTGGACGCCGACCCGGCCGGTTTCGAATGGATTGATTGCAACGATGCTATCCAGAGCACGCTCAGTCTGCTGCGCAAGGGGCGGAACCCCGGGGATGTTGTCCTGTGTGCCGCAAACTTCACGCCGGTTCCCCGCACGGGCTACCGCATCGGCGTGCCGCATGCCGGCTACTGGCGCGAACTGCTCAACAGCGACGCGCAGGAGTACGGTGGCAGCGGCATGGGAAATGCCGGCGGACGCGATACCCAGGATATCCCCTGGCATGGCCGCCCATTTTCCCTCGCGCTGACCCTCCCTCCACTGAGTATGATTTTTCTCCGGAGCCCAGCGCATGCGTCCTGACACCGTCCCTGCCATCCCGTCCAGCCATCAGCGCTGGAGTTGCTGTGCCCGGCACATCATGTTTTCAGGGAAGTGCTGACGTTCATGGAACGGTACGTCTGCATTCACGGCCATTTCTATCAGCCACCGCGCGAGAATCCCTGGCTGGAGACCATCGAGCTGCAGGATTCCGCCGGTCCCTACCACGACTGGAACGAGCGCATTGAGGCGGAGTGTTACCGACCGAACGCTGCGTCTCGCATTCTGGATCAGGCAGGCTTGATTGCCCAGATTGTCTGCAACTACGCGAAGATCAGCTTCAACTTCGGCCCCACGCTGCTGAGCTGGATGGAGGAGAAGGCCCCGGAAACTTACCAAGCCATTCTGGAAGCCGATTTCGAGAGCCAGCGGACCTTTTCGGGTCATGGTTCCGCGCTGGCGCAGGCCTACAGCCACATGATTCTGCCGCTGGCGAATCGGCGCGACAAAGCGACGCAGATCGTCTGGGGAATCCGTGACTTCGAGCGCCGCTTCCGCAGACATCCGGAGGGGTTGTGGCTGCCGGAGACGGCGGTGGACATCGAATCACTGGACATGGCAGCGGCACAGGGAATCCGTTTCACGATCCTCGCTCCCGATCAGGCACGGCGTGTGCGCAAGCGCGGGGATCGGACTTGGCATGATGTGACCGGAGGCAGGATCGATTCAACAATGGCCTATATGCTGCGGCTGCCTTCCCAGCGAGAGATTGCGATCTTTTTTTACGACGCGCTCGTCTCCCGCGCCGTGGCTTTTGAGCACCTCCTCAGCAACGGCGTGTATTTCGCAGGACGCCTGCTGGGCGCTTTTTCCGACGCGCGCCCCGGGCCGCAATTGGCACACATCGCCACCGATGGGGAAACCTACGGACATCATCATCGCTTCGGGGATATGGCGCTGGCGTATGCGCTGCATCACATCGAGTCCAATAAACTGGGGCGCCTCACCAACTACGGCGAATTCCTCGAACGTCATCCCCCGGCGTACGAAGTCGAGATCATCGAAAACACGTCGTGGAGCTGTCCGCACGGCATCGAACGCTGGCGCAGCAACTGCGGCTGCAATACCGGTCAGCACGCCGGTTGGAAACAGGACTGGCGCACGCCCCTGCGCGCGTCGCTCGACTGGCTGCGAGACACGCTCGCGCCGCTCTATGAACAGCAGGCGGGCCAGCTCTTGCGCGACCCTTGGGGCGCGCGCGATACATACATCGGCTTGGTGCTCGATCGCGAGCCGGAACAGATCGCGCAGTTCCTGGCACAACATGCCTTGCACGAACTCGACAGGACGGAAACCACCCGAGCCCTCAAACTTCTCGAGTTGCAACGTCATGCCATGTTGATGTACACCAGTTGCGGGTGGTTCTTCGACGACATCTCAGGCATTGAGACGGTCCAGATTCTGCAATACGCTGGCCGCGCCATTCAGCTGGGCCAAGGACTCTTCCAACGCGACCTGGAAACACAATTTCTCGCCCTGCTGGAGCAGGCGAAGAGCAATGTACCCACCCAGCAGGACGGCCGCCGCATCTACGATCGGGCGGTCAAGCCGGCGATGATCAGCCTCGAACGCGTCGGCGCCCACTACGCCATCAGTTCGTTGTTTGCTGAGAACCACTCCCAGGAGCGCGTCGCCTGCTATGAGGTCGAGCGCGAGGACTTTCTCATCCGCGAGACCGGCAAGGCACGGTTCGCGCTGGGCCGGGCGCGAATCACTTGCCGGACAACGCTCGATGCCGCCGTCTTCAGTTTCGCGGCCATCCATTTCGGCGATCACAACATTACATGCGGCATCCGCCCGTTTCCGGAGCCCGAATCATATCGCGCCATGGTGCGGGAGATTTCCGACGCGTTTACTCGTGGCGATCTGCCCGAGGTCGTCAGACTTATGGATCGCCACTTCGGGGCAGCTGTCTACTCTCTCCGTTCCCTGTTCCGCGACGAGCAGCGACGCATCCTGGGAATGATCCTGGAAAACGCCCTGACCGATGCTGAGTCTGTTTACCGTCATCTCTACGATGACCAGGCGCCGTTGATGCGTTTTGTCACCGGACTAGGAATCCCCCAGCCCAAAGCCTTTCGCACGGCCGCCGAGTTTGTTCTGAACGCCGATCTGCGGCGCGCTTTTGCCCGAGAGGACCTCGATCTGCATCGCATCAATGTGCTGATCGAGGAAGTCAGGAGTACGGACGTCGCGCTCGACACCACGGCGCTGGGGTTTGTCCTGAAAGACACGCTGGAGAAACTCAGCGAAAGTCTCTTTGAAAACCCAAGCGACCTTTCGCTCCTGCAGAGACTGTCCGCGACCGCAGCGCTGATCCATACTCAGCAATTCGCGGTTGATCTTCGCAAAATACAGAATACCTTTTGCGAGATGCGTCAGTGGGTATACCCCGATGCGCGTCAGCGCATGTCGCAGGGCGATGAGGAGGCACGCGCATGGGTGGAGAGCTTTGTGTCGCTGGGTGCTTCGCTGGGAGTGAAGCTGCCTTGAGGAATGGGACTGTCCCCCGTGCGGCTCCGGGGCTGCGCTTCGGCGTCCACCACAGACGTTGTGTGTCCGAGACGGTCCCGTTGACATGTTGAATTGACGATCATTGTTTTGGCCGCCTGTATTCTGTATTTTGTCGATTGCCATGCGCGACAACTCAGCACGTCCGCGACCTGTGCCAGCGCCGACGAAGACGGGAAGGCCGTTCCCTTCGGGTCGCGCTTTCGCATTGCTTTCGGTCGCCGCCTCGGTCCTGACCATTGCCTTGAAGCTGGGCGCCTATTTCCTGACCGGCTCCGTCGGGCTTCTCTCCGATGCCATGGAGTCGTTCATCAATTTGGCTGCCGCCCTGGTGGCGGTCTGGGCGCTGACCATCGCCACCCGTCCGCCGGACAACGAGCATGCCTTCGGGCATTCCAAGGCCGAGTACTTCGCCAGCGGAATTGAGGGTCTGCTGATCCTGGTGGCCGCCGCCGGTATCGGGTGGGCTGCATGGAACCGCCTGCTTCATCCGCAACCGTTGGAGAATATCGGATTGGGGCTAACTATCTCTGTTGTCGCCGCTGGCGTGAACGGCGCAACGGCGATCGTGCTGCTGCGTGCGGGAAAGCGGCTGGGATCGATTACGCTCTACGCCGATGCGCTCCACTTGCTGACCGATGTCTGGACGTCAGGTGGTGTTCTCGTGGGCGTGGCGCTGGTCAAGGTAACGGGATGGCTGCCGCTTGATCCCCTCATCGCCGCGGCGGTGGCGGTGAACATTATCTGGACAGCGGTTCGGATCTTGCGTGATACAGCCAAGGGAGTGCTCGACACAGCCATCCCCCAACACGACCGCGACCTGATCGATGGAGTTCTCTCACGCTACCAAGATCAGAGTGTCGTCTTTCATGCGCTCCGCACGCGCCTCGCCGGCCAGCGCCGCTTTGTTGATCTCCACGTGCTGGTGCCGGGATCATGGAGCGTTCAGCGCGGACACACACTCTGCGAGGAAATCGAAGCGGGGATTGCCTCAGCGCTGCCAAGGAGCACGGTGTTCACTCATCTCGAACCGCTCGAAGACTCCGTCTCGTGGACCCATGGAGACTTGGACCGTCCAGCCAACGGGGCAGGAGAATCCCCAGCCCAATGATGATAATGCACCCGCAATGCGGTACTTACGACGTATGCGAATCCCGATTCTGCGGGCACCGGCAAGCACACTGGCGCCTGCCCGGATTGGCAGGGCAGGAGTGGGCCAGATACTGGGTTTCTGAGCAGGGTAATTTTTCCACTAAGGGCTTGACAAACGGCAAATAAAGAGTAAATTGACCACGCATGTACAGGCGACCATTGCCTGATTGCCTACTGACATGCAGGTAAAGCGCCTATCGATCCATTGAGCCCCACTGTCATTACAGCCCTCTGATTGCGCTGGACAGTGAGAATTACAACATAGTTCCTCTTGGCGCTCTCGCCATGGCCCTTTCTCTCATTTGAGAAGGGTACCGACCGGGCGGCCAACACGTTACGTGGTAATAGCATCTATTGCTATCAGTGGACAGGTAAACGTCGTCCTTGTTGCCTGGCAAGTTTATGTCCGGGCTTACCGACAATAGGCTTAGAGTGCCCCTGATTCGGTTGACAGGAAACACGGTCAGGAAAGCAGAACACCTCAAGAAAGGAACCAGATGCTCAGCGGTGGTGCACTTTCGATAATCTTCCGCGCTTGGACGCGGAAAGCAGTGGGCCTCGCGGCCGTGTTGGGAATATCGATACTCTATGCAGAGAACACACCGGCGGCATGGCTCGGTGTCGGGCCACAGACGAAAGTTGTCGAGGATATCGCGGTCGCGCCGAATAATCCGCTGGTCCGCTTTGGCGGCGCGTTTGGCTCAGGAGTGTTCAAGAGCGTTGACGGCGGCACCACATGGAAGGCCTACACAACCGGGATGGCCAATACATACGTGAGGTCGCTTCTTGCCCTCAGTTCGACAGTGGTTTACGCTGGAACCAACGATGGTATCTTTCGCTCCGTGGACGGCGGGCTCACGTGGCGCCTCGTGCTGGCGAGCGCCTTTTCGGTTCGCTCCCTGGCTCGTGACCCTCTCACCGGCCGTTTCTACGCGGGCACGTTCGGCGATGACCTGTATCGTTCCCCCACGGGAGACACGGCATCCTGGACGAAGCTTGTCGTCATGGACATCATCACTGGGACATCGCTGCACCACCTGCACAGCGTCGCCATCTTCGGCCGTGATTCGCTCTACGTGGGCGGCTCCATCGGTGATGTCACCAGCGGCGGGGCCTTGTTCGCCAGCTACGATGGTGGAACCACATTTGTGCAACTTCAGCGCGGCATCGGCATCCGCAGTTCGGTTGAAGACATCGCGATCAGTCCGACCGCCCCGGATTCCAGCCTGATCATCGCGACTGCTGCCAAGGGAGTGTACAAGACCACCGACGGCGGCGTCAGCTGGCTGGCGATCAACGGGCCGACGACGACCCATCCCCTTCCCGATCTCAACGCACAATGCGTCGAGTTCACACCGGCATACCGCATGGTGGGAACTGACTCGCTTGGCGGTTTCTATCGCCGCGCTCTCGGTGACACGACACAGGGATGGTTCCCCGCGACGGGAGTCCCAGGGATGCCTTGGTATCCGACGGTCGCGTGGTCGGACGCCCCCGGGATCGAGATCATGGTTGGAACACACGGCATGGGTGTCTATCAATCCATCGACTCCGGAAAAACTTTTGTGCCCCGCAACACCGGCATGCTCGGCACGGCAGTCCGGGATATCGTCTTTGGCAATGCCGGGCGCATGATCGTTGCCACCGGATTTGGGGACAAAATCTGGTACACGGACAACGGCGGCACGACTTGGACCCAGGCAATGGTGCCCTCCAGCAACTCCGTTGATGATATCTCCAAGACATCCGTGGCCGGAATGCTCTACGCGGGTTGCTACGCAAGCGGCGTGCTCAAATCCACCGACAACGGCCAGACGTGGGTCCTGACCGACACAACGACGATCAACAAGTTCGTGCGGGATGTTGCTGTTCCGCCGGGTTCTTCGACCACGATCTATGCGGGTACCGGCAACGGCATCTACAAGACCATCAATTCCGGCCTGAGTTGGACGAACCTGAATGGCGCGTTCATCCCCTTTTCCACTTCAATTCGTTCACTGGCGATTTCGCCGGCGTCTCCGAATTTGATCCTGGCCGGAACAGACATCGACTTTGTGTATCGCTCAGCCGATGGCGGCGGGACATGGTCTCATGTTGCAACCGCCGGCGGTTTCAATGTGAAAGATGCGTTCATCCGCTGCATCGAATTTGACCCAACGACGCCGGGGCGGGTCTACGCCGGTTCTGACACCGGCCACGTTTATATGTCAACGAACGACGGCGCCAATTGGAGCTTCCTATTCGGATTGCCGACCGTGAATTCGGTACGCGCCATTCGGGTCGATCCAGCCAACGCCAGCCGCCTGTTCGCCGCCACCTTCGGCGGGGGAGTCTTCGTCTCCGAGAACGGCGGCACGAGCTGGACCAACATCTCGTCCAACCTGCCGGATTTGGAACTGTATTCGCTGGAACTCGACCCCGCCGGGCCAAGCGCCAATGTCTATCTGGGCACGGGACAGACGGGACTGTTCAAGGCGCCTTACAACTATAATCCCAATTGCAGTTGCCCGTATGCGGGCGATGGTGATGCCAGTGGTAGCATCGACGTTCTGGACGTGGTCATGGCAGTGGAAGTGGCCTTCAACGGGGGCCCGAGCCCGCAAGATCCCACTTGCTTGCGTGAGCGGTTGGACTTTGATTGCGGTGGCTCGGTCGACGTGCTGGACGTCGTCGCCCTTGTCGATTTTGCCTTCAATGGCGGAGCGGGGCCGTGCAATCAGTGCGCACCTTTTTGACCACTGATTAAATCACCAATGAACATCCGGAGCTGACATTTTCCTGGAACGGTGAGCAATGTGGGTCATCGGCGCTGAGATCGTGGGACTGTCCGCATACTTTATCCATGAAGCACGGCGCCATCGGCGCAATCTCTTCAGTATTCCCATTCGCGTGCACGTCAACGGGACACGGGGCAAGTCATCCGTGACGCGGCTGATTGGCGCCGGACTGCGTGCGGGCGGGTACCGCACCGTCGCCAAAACCACAGGCACCAAACCCCGGTTCATCTTTCCCGATGGCACCGAAGAGCAGATCGTACGGGCCGGTAAGCCGGGTATCATTGAGCAGGTCAAGGTGATCCGGCGCGCCCGCGCCCTCGGCGTCAATGCGCTTGTCATCGAGTGCATGGCGGTCAAACCAGAGTCACAGAAAATCGCCGAGGAAAAGCTCGTCCGCTCGACCATCGGTGTCATTACCAATATCCGCGCTGACCACTTGGATGAGATGGGCCCAACCGTGGCGGATGTCGCCGAGGCGTTGGCCAACACCGTTCCCTTCGGCGGCGTCCTTTTCACGGCGGAACGTGAGCACTTGGATGCGCTCTGCCACCGGGCGCAGAAGCGGAAGACATCCGTCGTCGTGTCTCGTCACGAGATCATCACCGACGAAATGATGACAGACTTCACGTACTTTGAGCACCGCGAAAATGTGGCGCTCGCCCTCTCGGTGACCAGTTGGTTCGGTATTGATCCGGCCGTCGCACTCAAGGGAATGCATGAGGCCACTCCCGACCCTGGTGCGCTGCGTGTCCATCGTATGGAGGTTTTTGGCACGCCGATCACGTTTGTGAATGCCTTTGCTGCCAACGATCCCGACAGTTACAAGATCATCTGGGAACGACTGGCGCCCTGGCGACAGGACGGGGCGAAACTGGTGGCCCTCGTCACCTGCCGCAAGGATCGCATTTCCCGCGCCGAACAACTGGCCCATCTAATCGTCAATGGCGTCGCGGCCGACCAGTACTTCATCTGCGGCGAATCGACACACCCGGTTTGTCAGGCGGCGCTCGGTATGGGCATGGAATCGTCAAGAGTACATGACTTCGGCGGACGTGACGCGCCCGCCATATTTGAAGAGATATTGGGCGTAGCTGGCAAGCATCCCGTGACAGTCGTCGGGCTCGGCAATATCGTGGGCCTTGGCGAACAATTGGCCGAGTACTTTCAGCACAGGGGGGAGGAAGTTGTATACCGAGGCGTTGCGTGATCTGATCATCCACTCCGTCGGTCTGGGGCTGGTGATTAGTCTGGCATTTTCGGAAACACTGGGTCTGGCGGCGGGCGGCATGGTCGTGCCGGGTTACGTGGCCCTGTCGATCCATGAACCTGCGCGCGTCCTCGGCACCGTCCTGGTGGCCCTGGCGACGCTTGGGTTCATCAAACTCCTGTCGACTTACGTCTTCATCTTCGGCCGACGCCGGATTGTGCTGACCATCCTTGTGGGGTTTCTGCTCGGCTGGCTCTCGCGCGACTGGATGGTCTTCCGCTTTGAGAACTCGACGCTCGAATTCCAGACCATCGGGCTGATCATCCCCGGGCTGATCGCCAATTGGATGGAACGTCAGGGCATCATCGCCACGATTTCGATGATGGTCATCGGCGCGATCCTCATCCGGCTCCTGCTGATGATCCTGACCGGAGGGGACATCGCCTTGGGACAGGACGTGCTGATATGAAGTGGCGCCAGGGGTCTCTCGGCAAACCCTCGCTCGTGGGTTTGGCATTGTTTGCGGTTCTGATTTTTTACGGGGCGGAGCACACGGCGCGGCCGATTCAGCAACCGCGATACAAGACCAAGTTGCATGCCGCTGAACTCGATCAGCAGGCGCAGCGTCAGATCCAAGCTCACCTGCGCGAAGCGGGCATCAAGATCGATTCCCGCAATGACCCATGGGCATCGGGCCTGATCGGCGAGGAACGCACGCCCATCACCTCCGACCGTGGGGTGGCAACCGCCAAGACACTGGCAACGAATCCAAACTTCGCAGCCGCTTTCGTGGAATTGCTTAACCGGTCCGGTGTCAAAAAAGGCGATGTGGTCGCGGTCGGCATGACGGGATCTCTCCCGGGCTGGAACGTGGCCTTTTACGCCGCCTGTACCGCCATGGACCTCAAACCGGTCACGATCGTCTCGGTTGGGGCCTCGGACTGGGGCGCCAACCGTCCGGACCTTACCTGGCTTGATATGGAAGATATCATTGCCAAGAGCGGCATCTGGGACTTCCGCTCTGTTGCGGCGTCTCTCGGCGGCGGCGGGGACAATGGACGCGGCATCTCTCCCGCCGGGCGCGACATGATCCGCCAAGCCATCGCGCGCAACAATGTGACCCTGATGGAAGATAAATCTCTCGAAACCATCATCGAACGGCGCATGCAAGTGTATGACTCCGTGGCCAAGACGCTGGGACCAATCGCCTGCTATGTTAACATTGGCGGCGGTCTGGCCAATATGGGCGGAGCGCTTAATGCGAAATTGTTGCCGCCCGGTGTCTCCCGTCATCTCGTCAAGCGCAACTACCCCGTTCGGGCCGTGATCAATCGCATGGCGGAGCGCCGCATCCCGGTCATCAATCTCTCCAACGTGGTCAAGATCGCGGAGATGTTCGATCTGCCAACAACCATTGTACCCGAGACGCCTCCTATTGGCGAAGGATCGCTCTACTTTCGGGACCAGTACAACACATCGACGACGATCATCCTCACGGTGATTCTGACGATCGTCGTCTTTGCCGTCATCCGGATCGATCTGCGGTCGGTGTTCTTCCGCCGTCCGGAAGAGCCGCCCGCCGTTGTATAGGAGGAAATGAATGCGACTGCGGATGTTCGTGTTTACTGCAACTCTGGTCGCCGCCAACAGTGCATTGCCGGCGTTCGCCGATGAGTTGCTCGCGCCGCTGAGCGGATCGGTCATGACGCTCTCGCTGGCTGACCGGCAAAACGCCTACTATCGTCTGACCAAGGATTCTTCTCTCACGGTCACCGCCGCTGGTCCGGGCTGGCTCTCGGCGGTCGTCCGCCTCGCGCTTCCCGTCGGGTACAAAGACAGCGCCAGCTACCGGATTCTCGTCATGGACGGCAGCGACACTGTGAAGGACTTCAGGGGAGCGTCGGTTGCGGACAACATCGAGTGGATTGGCCTTAAAGAACACCCCTCCGAGCTGCACAAATTCTCCTTCCCAGTATCTGAGAAGCAAAAGACCTTCCAATATCGCCTGCTCAGTTCTGATGTTCCCGTCGCCGGCGTCCGATTTCTGCTTCGCCGTCCATCCCCTCACGCCAGGGAGTCGCCGTTGTACCCGCTGGCCATGGACCGGATGCTGGTTTTGATCTACAAGGACCGGAGGCTCGACTTCCACCTGGCAACCACTGCCAAACCCGTGAAGGTCCGCGTGATCGGCCCGACTCGGCTGCGGGCGGTCACACGTCTGGTGTTCGGCCCGACAATGAAGGGCGAGCAGAAATACGCCTTGGATGTGCAAGTGGACAAGGATCACATCAGGCAGAATAAACTATCCACAACGAAGGCCGTGAACGACGTCTGGGACGAAGAATCACAGTGGGTGCCGGGCAAGAGCCAGACCGTGTACGTGGAAATCCCCAAGGGTGAACATAATGTGACGTTTACCCCCAGCGCC
>JAVHPP010000087.1:0-12685 GCA_036170655.1 Candidatus Zixiibacteriota bacterium
CCCGGCAGATGCGCTCGTGAGAGTAGAGATTCCGGTCGAATCCGCCACCCCGCCGTTCCGGCAGAGTTATGTTGAGCCGTCGATTCATGGTGTTTCGACTTCCATTCCTTCTTAGCCCATTATACACACCAATCATGTGTACATCAGGACCCACCAAGCTATTGAAGGGATTTCGTGGCCGGCTCTCCTGACGGGTGCCTATCACGAAGACGTGTGGCCGCACCACCGCCCACGGTCTGCGGTCTGCGGTCTGCGGTCTGCGTGCGAAAGCGTCCGGGCTATTCAGGACGGGTCACGCGGATCTCGAGCTCACGGATAAAAATGCGCTTGGGCTGGCGGGCAATATAGACCACGGCGTCGGCAACGTCTGCCGCCTGGATCATGTTGGCCGCCCGGATTCGGGCCGATGACCGGTGGAAGTCGGGGGCATTGACCGACCCGGGGCAAATGGCGGCCACGCGGATATTGTGTTTTCGCAGGTCCAAACCCATACACTCGGACAGCCCCATGATGCCGAACTTTGACGCGCAGTATCCCCCGCCGCCCAAGAAGCCGGCTTTGCCGGCGATCGAGGCGATGTTGATGATCGTTCCTCCGCCCTGGTCTTTCATTACCGGCACCACTGCGCGGGAGCAGAGGAAGGCGCCGCGGAGATTGGTCGCGATCATCTCATCAAACTGCGGGATAGTCAATTCTTCGATGGATCCCATGTGGCCGACCCCGGCATTGTTCACCAGCAGATCGACACCGCCGAGCCAGCCAATCGCCGCCTGGAATTGGTGCTCGACCGCTGCGGCATCGGTCAGGTCACAGGGAAAAATCTGCGCCTCGGCCTCCCGCAATGCGCAGTCTTTGGCGCGGTCTTCGAGGGTGCCGGCGCCTCGGGCGATCAACGCCAGCCGGGCCCCTTCGTCGGCAAGGCGCTCGGTAATCGCCCGGCCGATGCCGCGTGACGCCCCGGTCACGATGGCCCGGATTCCCGTCAACTGCCCCACGTCAGCCCCGCGCTCCCGAAACCGTTACTTGAAACTGGCAATCGCATCGTCCAGTGTGTCGTAGGTTTCGAATACCGACATCAGCTTGGAGATGATCAGAATCTTCTCGATCTTCCCCGTCAGATTCGCCAGCCGCAGATGGCCCCCCCCATCCTGAAACTTCTTCCAATGATGGATAAGGATCGAAAGGCCCGATGAGTTAATCCAGTCGGTCTCTTTCAGATCAATGACGACTTTCTTGACCCCTCGGCCCATCAGGGCGTAGAGTTTTTCGTCCAGTTCTCCGGTGTCGACCCCCCCCATCAGCTTTCCCTTCGGTTCGAGAATCGCGACCCCGTCCTTTTCCCATGCTTTGACCTTCATCGTTCCTCCATCGAAGTGGATTCATCAGACGCAACGGACTTGCCAGTATAGCCAATTCTGCCCGAGGTATCAACCCCTCAGACCCGGGAGGGGATCCTCCGCGCCCCCCTGCAACTGATGCCTGCTCGCTCGGGAGATTCGCCGCCCCGCACGGGTGCGCGTTGAAAAACGCCTTGATTCCGCAAACAAATCCTCGTGTCGCAAGGGGGAGGGCGAGCCTCCCGGCGAGCCTCTTTTCCCGATGGACAAAGAGGCTCAGCAGGAGCTTCGCCCTCCCGAAACGAGGGTTCTCATTCCCTTGAAGTTCTGTGTATTCGCCTCTTTCAACAAGCCCACGGGTGCCGGGCAGCGAATGGATAAGGGAAATGTGGGATTTGGCCGATACACTCTGTGTAGCGTCACCTTTGGGGGAGCCGAACCGATGTCAAGCATTCTGGTTGTGGAAGATAAAGATTCCGTCCGTCACATGTTGGCGGATACGCTGGTCACAAAAGGTCATGCGGTTGAAGTCGCCCGCAACGGTCATTCCGCGGTGGAAAAGGCCAAAGCGAATCGGTTCGACCTGGTGCTGACCGATCTGAAACTGCCGGAGATGGACGGGCTGGAGGTCCTCAGCGCGATCAAGGAGAACGATCCGGAGACACCGGTCATTGTCATGACCGCCTACGGTACAATCGAAACGGCTGTGGACGCGATGAAAAAGGGGGCTTTCGATTTCCTCACCAAGCCGTTCGACCCAGATCACCTCTCCGTCTTGATCGACAGAGCCCTCGAAAACCGTCGGATGATCGCAGAAAACTCTTTGTTGCGCAGCGAGTTAGCCAACAAGATGGGGTACGATCAGATCATCGGCGCTTCTGCCACCATGCGCGAGGTCGAGCAACTCGTCCAGAAGGTCGCGCCATCGGAAACAACCGTGTTGTTTCAAGGCGAGAGCGGGACGGGCAAGGAATTATTCGCCGCCGGAGTACACCATCTTTCACCACGCAAGGACAAGCCGTACATCACCATCAACTGCGCCGCTATCCCTCGGGAACTGCTCGAGAATGAGCTTTTCGGGTCTGAACAGGGGGCGTTTACATCCTCACATCGTTTGAAATTGGGGAAGTTCGAGATCGCCGACGGCGGCACAGTCTTCCTTGATGAAGTCGGTGACATGGATATGTCTCTGCAGGCAAAGCTCCTGCGTATCCTGCAGCAGAAGACATTTGAGCGCCTTGGTGGGACAAAGGAGATCATGGTCAACCTGCGGGTGATCGCAGCCACCAACATCGATCTAAAAGCCGCGATCGAGGCCAAGACGTTCCGTGAAGACCTGTACTATCGTCTGTCAGTCTTTCCGATCCGCATTCCGCCCCTGCGCGAACGCCGCGAGGATATCCCCAAGCTGGCCGAGTACTTCATCGCCAAGTATTGTGCTGAGATGAAGAGACCCGTGAAAAAGATGTCCCAGGAATCGCTCAAACTGATGGACCGGTACAACTGGCCCGGCAACGTGCGTGAACTGGAAAACACCATCGAGCGGGCCATCATCCTCTGCGAAAGCCGGTACATCAACCCGGATCACCTCGCCATCCGAATCCCAACCGATCAGGAGATTCGCCTCCGTGAAGGGGCCGGGCTAAAGGAAATCGGGCAGCATGCCCAAATGCAGGCAGAGCGGGCCGCCATTGTCCGCGTCTTGGAACAGACACGAGGCAATAAACGCAAGACGGCAGAAATCCTAAAAATTGATTATACGACCTTGTTCGAGAAACTGAAACGATACACTATCGAAGCCTCGCGCAATTAGGGACACGGGGCATCAAGTCTGCGGCCATTTATAGATTCGAAACTGGACGATCGCGAAAGACGGATTGACAGAGTCATCCGCGGGGAACTGCAACATGGCCTTGGCAGCCGTTGAGCCGGGCCACGGGCCAGACGCTCCCTGCAGTACGGCGATCAATTTTGTCCTTGACAGATCACGAGGAGATTGTGTTATCAGGGCCATCACCCCATGCAGATGATAATTTGGGGAGTAAACTGCATGATTGGGTTTGGGCTATTGCGGTAGTGTTACGAGTGGATTGGCCGCTGGCGGTATTCCGTCTGCGGTGAAGCGTATTCACTGGATCCATGGACTGGGTCAGATACGTGAGGGTCTCTATTTAATTGGTCAGTTCCGGCATCATCGCTGAGGCACATCGGATTCGTTGTCCGTCCCGGTCAACCGGGGACAGTCTCAGTTCTGAAGCCGGAGCACAAGTGCTCAAGGAGGGGTACATGTTGGGAGAAAATGGCCGAAAGCACCGCATTTTGATCTGCGTGGACTGCGGCGAAGAGTTTGTTTTCACCGTCCAAGCACAGGAATACTTCGAAGAAAAGGGGTTCAACCAGTCCCCAAAACGTTGTAAGGTTTGCCACAGCAAGCACAAGCGGGAACAAAACAAGGTCCCGTCGTGATATCCAAGACGTCTTGGTGACCCGCCGTTCATCGCGGAGAGTCCTGACGTCACCTGTGGAATAAGTATTTAAGCGATCCAGGCAGTACCCCACCCGGGGCCGATCAGAGTCAGACAATTTGCGTTTCTTATGTGACGTGCCGCGCCCGCTCAGTCAGGCCGCGCGAGCGCCGAGGGAACAGTGTGCTACTCCCCGGTAATGCTACTTGATGAAGTGAGAGATGTAGTAAGAAATGATGCTTTCTCCCCAGAAAACGGTGACGAGTGCGGCCAGCGCCAGTGATGGGCCAAACGGGATCTGACGGTGTTTGCGGAGCGATGCAGAGAAGATCATCGCCACCAAGGAGATCACCAGACCGATCATCGCCGCCAGAACGAAGACAAGGAGCACCTTCCAGACACCAAGGAACGCGCCGAGCACCGCCGCGAGTTTGATGTCTCCCCCTCCCAGGCTTTCCTTTTTGAATAACCATTGCCCCAAGTAGGCCAGACCCAGAAAGCCGCCAAAGCCGACCGCGGCGCCGGCGAGTGACTGGGTAAACGTAAGGTGCGGCGACAACAGAGAAATGCCGAGGCCCACAACGACGCCGGAATAGGTCAGTTCGTTGGGGATGATCTGAAACTCCCAGTCGATAAAGAGTATCGCGATCAGCGAGGCGCCCAGATACCAAAATCCCAGAGTGGCGACCGTCGGACCGTAACGCGCAAAGAACGCCAGGAACAGCCCCGCGCAAATCCCCTCAACAGCCGGATAGACCCAGCGGATCGGCGCATGGCAAAATCCGCACTTTCCGCGTAGCACAAGCCATGAGACCAGCGGAATGTTGTGATACCAGTGCAACGAATTTCCGCACGAGGGACAATGGGAACGCGGCCACAAGATGGACAGGTCACGGGGAAGACGCCAGATCAGGACATTGACAAAGCTGCCCACCGCCAGCCCCAGGGCAGCAACCAGCGCCCACGCCCACGGCGAATGCAGAATGGCATCGTGCAGGAATTGATCCATCTCAGTCTCTTTCAATCCGCGCCGACGGACTTTCAGCACTTGGCTTGACAAGCACCCAGACATGGACCGGGATCAGAGGCAGTATCAGATTTAGGAGCCAGACCGGTCCGCGTTGCACAGTGCGGCGCACCCGACCACGGCGCCCATCCGCGAATTGTTGCGGCCGCTTGATGATATCCACGGTGTAATCAACAACCTTGAACCCGCGTACCAGCGTGCACAGATGACGGTACGAAAGCAAGCGGACGTCATAGCGCACTCTTTTCCCGGCCAGTTTCATGTAGATATCGGCCAGACGATGCGGCAGCCACGACAGAAACGGCAGTTTGTAATGGCCTTCGATCAGGACATGACGGGTCCCGATTCCGAAATAGCAGACGCCGCCGGGACGCAGCACACGCCAGATTTCGTCCATCAACCCCGTTTGGTCATCGACGTGCTCGTAGACCTGGTTGCAAATGACACCATCCACAGAGCTGTCGGCCAGCGGCATCCGGCAGCCATCACCGCCACAGAATTGCAGCCGGCCAGGGCCGATACCGGCGTGAACAGCCAGCCGCGCCCCATTCCCAACGCCAACCCCGTCAGTATCCAGCCCGATCACACGTCCAAATGCCGAGGCGAATCGCCGGGTCATGATCCCGGTCGAGCAGCCAACATCCACGACTGTCTTCGAAACAACGCCACCCTGCCAGTAATCCGACAAGACAGCGATGACCTTCTCTGCTTTTTCCAGCCGCCCTTCGGGATCGAACAGGATTGGAAACCGTTCGGAGAAGGTCCCGGCTGCATCGTTCACATGCGTGATGGCTTCGCATGGACAGGTCGGTCCTCCGCTGACGCGAGAGCCATCGGCCTGTGGCTCGCTTCCTGTCTGGTTTTGGGTGCGCCCGGCTCCTTGATACTTCTCCCCTGTCACCGGATGACCATGTACGCCAACCGTGCACGGTCTCAGCCGATAGATGCGCGACAGCGAAAAGAGGCCAGGCCAGCGATTGGCAAGGACATTGCCAGCACGGTGCGGCCATCCCCCCAGCCAGCGAGGGGGCACAATGGACTGTGAAGATGAGCACCCGACAGTCAATCCACAGGTTGCGAAGAGACGCTGGTGCTCGGCGGGCGTGTAAAACTTGATGTGTGTGTCCTCGATTCCGCCAAAGTTCACCCGCCCCCAGAGGATTGCCAACCGGCGCACGAGGTGAAACTCATTGGGAAGACTGACGATGAGCGCTCCATCGGCCGCGAGGGCGTCACGGAGTTTGGTCAGCACGGAAACAGGATCGCGCACCTGCTGGAGCACTTCCAGGCAAAGAATCGCATCATAAGTCCCATTGAGTGGTTCGGTTTCCAGATCAAGAACGGCGGCCTTGATCAGGGGGTGCTGGCGTTCGGTCCAGCGCACTGCCAGAGGCGAAATGTCAACAGCGGTTACATTAAACCCCAATTCGGCGAACTGAGAAGCCACAGCCCCGCGTCCGCAGCCGACATCCAGAAGGGTGCCCCTGGCACCTGTCAGAAACCGTTCGACAATGCCGATCCGCAGGCGCGTGCGCAGGTCGGCGGAGGAGAGGTCACGGGTCTCCCAGTAGCGATCAAAGAGGGCGCGCTTGTCGGGGCCCACCAAGACAGAAGAGCGCCGGGCAGCGCAATTATGTTCCTGAAATGTCGTTGTCACTGAATGGAATCCTCCCGCGCCCATAATTCGATTATCGGCCGGACGGGACAGTTTTCCAATGCGTTTGCGGTGAATCTGATGAGGGTGAGTCTCCGAACCCGCCCTCTTGTGTCTCTGGCCCGACCACAGTTAAGGTTCCTGCGTGATCTTATCCCGCCGTTTTGTGGAATCGCTTCGTGGCAAATGTCAGCACACCAAGTCCAATCACCAGAAGCCAGAGATATGACGGCCAGAGAGCGGTCAGTCCCGAACCCTTGAGGAAAATTCCGCGCACGATGGTCAGATAGTGCCGGAGCGGATTGCCCAGAGTCACCCACTGGAAAAAGGCCGGCATGCTGGTCACGGGAAACATGAAGCCGGAAAGGAGCACGGTTGGCATAAACAAGAGGAAACTGGTCATGAAGGCCTCTTGCTGTGTTTTCGACACCGTGGAGATGAGAAGTCCCAGGCCAAGTCCGGACAAAAGAAAGAGCACACTGGCCACGAAAAGCGCCGCCAGACTCCCCACAAATGGAATGTGAAACCAGAGAATCGCAACCGTGGAAACGATGATCAGATCGAAAAGCCCGAACAAACCGAAAGGGATCGTCTTGCCGGCAATGAGTTCACCGGGCGTGAGCGGACTCACCATTAACTGCTCGAGTGTGCCGATCTCGCGCTCGCGGACAACTGCCAGAGAAGTCAGCAACTGACACACCAGGAGCACGATCAGCCCGATGACCCCGGGCACGTTATAGTTGCGGCTGGCCAAATCGGGATTGTACCAGGCGCGTTCCCGCAGGTCAATTCCCGTTGGCGGCGGCACCGTGATCAGCCGCGCACTATAGTTCTGCACGATACGCTCGGCATATCCACGCGCAACATTGGCGATATTGGAGTTGGTACCGTCAAGAAGAAGCTGGACTTGGGCGCCTGTCCCGTCACGTAAGGCGCTGGCGAATCCCGCTGGAATTTCAATCCCGGCCACGGCATCAGCGCGGTCAAGCGCAGCCACCAGGTCCGCCGGACGGCTGGACCGTCCAACGACACGAAAGTACCCTGTGGATGTCAGCGCCTCGACCAGATCCCGGGAGGCCCGGCTTTGGTCATGATCGACTACGAAAGTCCCGATGCGCCGGACATCGGTGGATACCGCATAACCGAAAATGATGAGTTGAATTATCGGGGCAATCAGGATGATCCGCCACAGGCGCGGGTCACGGCGCACTTGCATGAACTCCTTGCGGACCATCTCCCAGACACGTTCGGCCTTGCGGGCCATGCTCACATCAACTCCTTGCGGAACACGTGAACGGCCAGCAGGAAGCCGGTCGCCGCAAACAGAATCATGAGCAGTCCTTGCACGTACAGCGCGTCCACACCCACGCCTTTCAGAAAAATCCCGCGTGTCACCACGAGGAAATACCTCGCTGGAACAGCGAATGTAATCAGCCGGAGAGGAGCAGGCATGACGTCGATGGAGAACATGAAGCCGGAAAGCAGATATGCCGGCAGGAAGGTGACGATCATGGCCATCTGGGTCGCCAGGAGTTGCGACTTGGCGACGGCGGAGATAAACATCCCGAGACCCAAGGCCCCGCTGAGAAAGAAGAACGAAAGAATTAGCAGCAGCGCGGGGTTTCCACGGAACGGAACGTCAAACAGAAACACGCCGAGAACCGAGCTGATGGCCACATCGATTAAACCAATCACCAGATACGGGATCAGTTTGCCCAAGACAACCTCCACCCGCGAGACGGGAGTGGCCGCGAGCTGTTCCATCGTACCTCTTTCCCACTCGCGCGCGATGGTCAGCGATGTCAGCATAGCCGCGATGATCATCATGATCACCGCCACCAGACCCGGTACGATCATGTTCCGGCTGACCAGCTCCTCGTTGTACCACATGCGGCTCTGCAGGGTCACTGGCAATTTGATCGGCACGCCCTGCAATTGAATACCAGTGGAGTACTTCAGAACAATTGCCTGCGTGTAAGCGAGAACAATCGTGGCGGTATTCGCATCACTACCGTCAACGATCGCCTGGAGTCTTGCCGGACGGCTTGAGTTCAAGTCGGAGCCGAAATCGGGAGGGAACACAAGCCCGATCTGGACGTCACCCCGGTCGAGATGTCGGTCCAATTCCGCCGATTTCTCAAGATACACCGGCTTGGCAAAGTAGCCGGATGCCTGAAACGCATCAACGAGTCCCCGGCTTGCCACCGAGTGGTCTTGGTCCACAATGGCCAGCGCGATGTCCTTGACATCCCACGTGATCGCATACCCGAAGATGATCAGGAGGAAGACCGGCAGAAGGAATGCCAGGATCAGGCTGCGCGTGTCCCGGCGCAACTGGATGATCTCTTTTCGGGCAATTGCCCTTAGGCGGATCAGGTTCAGCATATCAAAGCGACCAGATCAATCTATGGGGCCCCCGCCTTCAATGTGCACACGTGCGACAAAGACATCCTCCAGTGACGGCACAATTTCGCGGATCCCCTGAAATGCGAGTCCGCGCGCCTGCAGCAAATCCACGATCGACTGGCGGAGTGTCGCCGGATCACGTCCGGTCACATGGACCGCGCGGCCATACAAGCCGGCTTCGATAACCCCCGGGTGCCCCTTGAGCGCCTCCACAACCTGCGCGCTGCGCTCTGTCTGAATCTCCAGGAGCGCCTCAGTCATGCTCGCGCGTAAACGTGCAGGTGTGTCCAGGGCGATGAGGCGCCCCCGATTCATCAGTGACAGACGGTGGCAATACTCGGCCTCTTCCATGTAATGCGTGCTGACGAGCACGGTCGTGCCTTCGTGGGTGAGCGAATTGATCAGGTCCCAGAAGTTGCGCCGTGAGATTGGGTCCACGCCCGAAGTGGGCTCGTCGAGAAACAACAGCGGCGGCTGATGGAGAACCGCACATCCAAGAGCCAGACGCTGCTTCCAGCCAAGGGGCAGTTCGCCGGTCAGGCGGCGGCGTTGTTCGGTCAGCCCCGCCATCTCGAGCACCCAGTCGCGCCGCTCCCGGCGGACGCTTTTGGGGACGCCATAAAGTCCGGAAGAAAACGTGATATTTTCCTCGACCGTCAGATCGGCGTACAGAGAAAACAACTGAGACATGTAGCCGATGTTCTGCTTGATCGCCTCTGTTTCCGTCATGATGTCGAATCCGGCAACGCGCCCGTGCCCGGACGTTGGCAGCAACAGCCCGGTCAGCATCTTGATGGTGGTCGTCTTGCCCGCGCCATTCGGACCCAGAAAGCCGAAGATCTCGCCTTTGTGAACATCAAAGGTGACCCGATCGACCGCCATGAAGCGCCCGAAGACCTTGGTGAGGCCATTGACGTCAACGGCAACAGGGGCGATCATCACTGACCCCCCCGCGTAATGTGGTCGATGAAGACATCTTCCATCGACGGCTCAATGGAAACCATCTCCAGCACCGGCAGTCCGGCATCGCGCAATGCCATCTCCACCACCGGACCATCGGTCGCACCCGAGCCAACGGTGAAATGGATTCGGTCACCAAAGACAGCCGCCCGCCTCACAACGGGAAGTCGCAATGCCGCATCGCGCGCGTCACGCACATTCTCCACGCGTACCGACAAGATTTCACCGTCCAGATTCTTCTGAAGAGCGCTGGGCGTATCAAGCGCCAAGACGCGCCCTCCGTGCAGGAGGGCGACACGGTCGAAACGCTCGGCTTCGTCCATGTACGCGGTGCTCACCACCACGGTGACACCCTGCAACACCATCTCATGCACAATCAGCCAAAGATCGCGCCGCGAGATCGGGTCGACGCCGAATGTCGGCTCATCCAGAAGAAGAATGCGGGGCTGATGCACCAGAGCACACGAAAGCCCAAGCTTTTGCTTCATCCCGCCGGACAGTTGCCCAGCGAGGCGGTCCGCAAATGGACCGAGATTTGAGAAGCGAAACAGGCGCTCCAACCGTGCAGGCCATTCACTTTTCGGAACGCAGTAGAGATCGGCGTAGAATTCGAGGTTCTCCATGACGGTCAGATCGGCGTAAAGTCCAAAGCGCTGCGACATGTAGGCAATGCGGTGTTTAACCCCTTCGGGATCGCCCGCCACGCTGATGCCATCGATCATCGCATCGCCCTCGGTTGGCCGCATCACGCCTGCGAGCATGCGCAACGTCGTCGTCTTCCCCGCTCCATCGGGACCAACAAGACCGAACAGCTCACCCTGCCAGACAGAAAACGTCAGATGGTCAACGGCCACCAGATCGCGAAAGCGGCGGGTCAGGTCACGGACCTGGATGGCGACGGTATGCCCGGTCATGACGATGAACGATCTAGGACCACGTCGGCCGGCATTCCCGGCTTCAAGTCGCAAGACGGGTCGTCTGTGATGCGCACTTTCACCGCGTAAACCAGTTTCACGCGTTCTTCCGTTGTTTGCACCGTCTTGGGCGTGAACTCCGCCTCCGAGGCGATCTGGATGACCTGACCATGGTAGGTCTTATCGGGATATGTATCTGCTGTAATCGTAGCCGTCTGCCCGATCCGCGCGGCGCCGACACGATCTTCTGGGATGTAGATACGCACCCAGCGGTCGTCGCGGTTCATGAGGGTCAGTATGGCCGCGCCGGCGGAAACGATCTCGCCCGGCTCGCGGTGACGGACCGTAATCTGACCGTCAAGAGCCGCGCGCATCGTCATGTTGTCGAGGAGCACATCGACTGTTCGCACGGCGGCTTCGGTCTGTGCCAGGACTGCTCGTTGGGCATCGATCCGTTCCCGACGCGGTCCGCTTTCCACAAGACGCAACTGCTCCGACGCGAGGGTCAGCTGGCTCTTGGCGATGTCATACTGCAACGATGCCTTGTCGAAGATCTCTTTGCTCACGGCACCACCTTCATGCAGCTGTTTAGTTCGCTCGAAATCACGCTGGGCATCATTCAGACGATCCTGCGCGGCGTCGCGCGTTGCCCGTGCCGACGCCAGCTCCTCGGGACGCGCCCCGTGCTCGAATTCGCTAAGTAGCGCGTTGGCCGCCGCCATCTGCGCCTCAGCTTGTTGGCGACGAGCCTGGAGTTCGGCGCGGTCCAGTCGCGCCAGTTCGTCACCGGCTTTGACCATGTCCCCTTCGTGTACCATGATCGCCTCGATGCGACCGGGGGTCTGGAAACCGAGCTGAGCCTCGGTTGCCTCTACTGTACCGGAGACTACGAGAGTCTGGCCGGAATTCCGGTGACGCACCAGCAGCAGGGCAACTGCTCCAACGGCAACAATCAGGACAACAATTGCGAGACGTTTCTTAATCTTCATGGCTTGTTCTCCAGTTTCAGTCCAATCCAGCCGAGATTCAGTTGACCGGTCATGCGCGCGAGTTCGACCGAAGATGCGATCTCGGCATGGTGGGCTTCCACAAGACTGGCGCGAACGGACAAAAGATCGGCCTCTGCACGCAGGTAGTCGGTCTGCGTGCCCGATCCCGCCTCCAATGACAATTTTTCAATGCGGACAACTTCGGCGAAGCGACTGGCAGCGGCGGCGAGACTTCTGATACGCGCACGCGACTCGGCCACACCCGACAGCGCCCGGTCCACCTCTTCGCCTGTCTGTAGTTCGACCGATCGCAACTGGGCCTCCGCCCCGCGCACAACGGCGTCGGCGCGGGCGACGCCGCTGCGCACGAGGCCCCCTGTGAAGATTGGATAGGACAGCACGAGGCCGGCGTTCCATTCGGCGGTAAAATCACCGTTGTCACGGCCACGGTCAACATAAGCTCCAGTCGCACGGACCGACGGCCAGCGCGGGCCTTGAGCCATTGTCCTTCCCGCCCGTGCCGACGCCAGTTGCCGGCGCGCCTGTTCCATCGTGGCATTCGCGGTCAAGGCCTGTGCCAGAACACTATCTCGCGGTACGGACAGCGTGTCAGAAAGAACAACCATCGGCAGAGATGACCCATGAATCACCTCCGGGTTCATGCCGGCAAGACGCGACAAATCACGCTCCGCTGTCTCCAGCACCGCCGCAAGGTGGACGCGATCCGCCTGCGCGGCAGCGAGCACCGCATCGACGCGGAGAACTTCGACATCGGCGGCACGGCCGACGCTCTGCAACTGACGAACGCGGCCAAGTTCCGAGTCGAGCGCGTCGAGACGGCGGTCGTGCGCCGCCAGAATCTCGCGCTTGGCGATGACCGCGAGGTACCCCGCCACAACCCGCGAAATCAACGCCTGCCGACTGATGTCGAGA
>JAVHPP010000088.1:0-12636 GCA_036170655.1 Candidatus Zixiibacteriota bacterium
GGCACCTCAGGGGCGCTCTGGCAAGAGGGATACTTTGATCGTATTGTTCGTGATGAGACTGAGCTTCGCGAGAAGTTCGCGTACATGGTAAACAACCCAGTCAAAGCGGTGTTGGTAACGGATTCTCAGCAATACGGGTTGTTCATTATTCCGCCCGAAGGGTTGTGACGAAAGACGCCGGACAAGAGTGTCCGGCCTACCGAAATGTGCGGAACGGTGAGTGTGTTAGGACGAAGGGAGAAACCACGATGCAAGTAGAACACAATCGACAGTCTCGGAGCCACGCAATCAGGGTGGGCGTTTGTTGTGTCCTTTCGGGTGCTTCTCTTCTCCTTGCCGCCTGCAGCAGTTCCCCCACCGGGCCGAAGGCGACGGATCACATTGTCGAGGGGGTCAACCTCACGCAGGTGTTCAAGGCGCCGAGCGCGGCGGAGGTCAGCGCGATATTGCACGATTGGGAAACGCGTGATGTGTCAGCAAGAAACATTCGAGTGGAGGGCAATTCAGGCGGGATCGGTGGAAGACCTGTGGGACCAACGGTGACTATCCTGTCGCACACGGTAGGTGGGATTCGGCATTTTGGGGCAGTTCTGGCGCAAGCCAACAGGCCTGCGCGAACTGTTCCGATCCTGGTCTACGCCCACGGGGGAGATGGCGGCGAGAATTTGAGCCTGACCTTGAGCTTTCTGCCCTCCCAACTCGCCGGGCTGCTGCAAGATTTTGTGGTCGTTGTTCCGTCGTTCCGGTCGGAACCCCTGGTGTTCGCCGGGAACACTTATGTGTCTGGGGGACAGCCCAGCCCGTGGGATTACGATGTCGATGACGCGCTGGCGCTGCTGAACGCGGCGATTTCGATCACACCGTCGGCTGACCCGGCGCGCATCGGTGTGCTGGGGTTCAGCCGTGGTGCGGGTGTGGGGATGCTGATGGCGATTCGCGACCCGCGCATCGACGCGGTGGTCGAATTTTTTGGGCCAGCCGATTTCTTTGGCAGCTATATTCAAACATTGACCGAGGATGCACTGCGCGGCCATCCTCGTGATCTGCCGGGATTGAACTACCTCAATACCACTTTCATCCAACCACTGAAGGAACGCAAGATTACGATCGCCGATTTCCGTCGCGAGATTGTGCGACGCTCGGCGGTTCTGTTTGCGGACCACTTGCCACAGGTGCAAGTGCATCATGGCACAGCCGATTCGGTTGTCGAATTCAGCCAGGCCGAGAGTCTGCGTGATGCGATGCACTCGCTGGGACGCGGCGAGCCGGAATTCGAATTCTATTCATATAGCGGGGGCACGCACGACTTCACCACGCTCCGCGGCAGCCTCGATCGCGCGGTGGCCTTCCTGCAGCGGTTGCGGACGCCCCTTCTGGTTGACAGAACACCCGATGGTATGCGGCGTAATCGCCTGTTTGCCAAGTGACTACAGAATATAACTATTTTAATGGTGTATCCGCTAATCGTCTGGGCCAAACACGGCCCTGCAAGGCACGGCAGTGTCCCCAAAAATGTCCCAGAAAACGCTTGACATACGATGTGGAATTGTCCATGATTGTGTTAGATAAGGCGGCTTCGGTGCCTGTACATGGGCGCGGCGCAATGAGGAACTGAGAGGAGAATCAATCACTGTCATGAGGTCTCTGGTCTTGGGTGAAATGGTTGACTGGTGATTTCCGATTACGTGAGCACCTGACATCTGTACCGATTTTTTTGTTCCTCCTATCTTGAATGCCCTACGTGCTCTGGTAGTACGATACAGTTCTGATGAAACAGTGGGCCGGTCGGTGTGCCGGAACCCGCACGGTGTGACTTGCCCTCTAATGTCATTCCGTCGAGGAATCGCCGACGCTGTGTGATCAGTATGCAGCGCCTGCGTCATGACGGGAAAACCATCGGGAGCACACGGAAAACAAACGGGGCAGGAGAGGGGGGCGCACGGTTGAGAATTGAATTGCGGTAATGCAGCGAATCTCCAGATGCCTTTTCACGCAGTATGTGGCGCGCAGAATCTGCGTCGCAGGACTTGAACGTAATCCGCCGGAGGGCGGAGAGGAGGAAGTGCTCATGCGAGTTGCAAGATGTGTGTTTGCGGGGGTGGCGTTTCTCGCCGCGGGGCTATGGCTTGTCGCCGAGCCGGTGTACGGCGGACCGGTTGCCCCACGGGACGGCCAGGCAATCCTGACACAAGGTAAGATGCCGGGCGCGACGGCCGTGCGGTCGGCCGGTGTCATGACGGCGATGGCTCCCGGTGATCCGGTCAACATCAGCGCCTCGTTGGTTGCTGCATCAAATTACCTGAAACACATGCAGTCCGACGTAACGGAAGACAACGCCGGCAACGGCTCGGGTGTGACTGAGTCGCCCAATGACCTCGAAGATGGCGGTTGGGATTGGGTGCTGACGTCCCCGCCGGATCCATTTTTTCACACGGCAGGCGCAAGTCCGCCGAACCTCTATGGGGTGACGGCCTTGGGGTTGTACTACGGGTACTTGCAAACGAGTGATCCGTCGTACTTCACGGCGATGACCGACGCGGCCGACGTGATGGTCGCTAATGTCGGCATCAAGTATTCTACAGACATGGTTTTTCTGATGCTGTATAACGACTTGCCAGGCGTTGTCGGCACGGCGTACAAAGATGCGGCCAAAGCAAAGTTCGATGCCCGCATCGCGACCTATGGCTCGGCGACCTTGTTCGCCCAGAACATGCGGGACACGCGCGGCGTGACCCAAGGGCACCCCAACGGGATCATCGGCTGGGACCTCGGTGCGTATGTGAAGGCAGCCGCGATGCTGGAAGTCCGGTATCCCTTGGATCTGTACGATTACGCGACCGCAGCCAGCGACATGGCCGAGGTGCTCTGGCAGGATTCCTTCAACAGCAATCCAGGATTGTTTGATATCGTTGCCGATGCGGGTTGGGATCCCACTTGGATGAATGCGAACTACTTGTGGTATACTCTGGGAGTTTCGGGCCTCATCGAGGCGTTCACGTCGTCCGGCACGCACATGGCCGAGGTGCCGGGTCTCGCAGCGAGGCTCCTTGCCAGCCAGTTCTCCAATGGTGCGATTAGCGGCAGCTATGGCGCCCATGCCACCGACGAAGACTGGCAGTCGACGGCGTATGCGGCGCCCGCTCTGGCTGCGGTCAATCTCCCGCTCTATCAGGGCAAGATCAACCACATAGCCTACTGGCTTGGCGCAACTCAGGACGTGAGCGGCGGCTGGAAATACGGCGACAATATACACTACCCCGAAATCGGCGGCGAGTGCGCCAGCGCGCTGGCGCTGGGTCTGGCGCCATCGTATGTCATCGTCGATGATGGTTTCACGAGCCAGGCCGATGTGGATGTCTACAACACCGCCCATAGCACGGACTATGTCTTCGGCTACGACGCGGTCGGCACGATCGCAGGTGGTGTCAATGGCGTGGCTGCCGGGGGAACGGTGCAAGTGTTAGCAGGCACGTACAATGAAGTCGACATCACGATTAATAAGGCGATGAGTGTTATCGGCGATCCCGGCACCTGCGGGCCCGGGCCTGATGCACCGGTGCTTCAGGGTACTGGCACTGGAATCACCGAGCGCGGCTTTATCATCACCGCAGGTACCGATGATGTCTTGATCGACGGGTTTGTCGTTCAGAACTACGGAGGCATCCCGAATCAGGGCGGCGGTTCGTGTGGCGTATGGTCATACGGCACCAGCGCTGACCCGGTCACCAATGTGACGGTGCAGAATTGCGCATTCAGCCACATTCGCTGGGCGGGGATCTTCTTCTATAATGAAGGTCACAGCATCTTTGACAATATCCAGATCCATTGCAATACCGTCAACATGGACAACGGGATGGCGGATAATGCCAATGAGTATGGCATTGAGTGTACCAACTGCAAGAACTCGGTGATCTCGGACAACACCGTTGACGGCGGATGGACTGGTATCTTGATGACTGCTCAGGCGCTTCGCAGTACGCCAACCTCAGTTACGGTGGAGCACAACACGATCAGCGGCAACACCGTCACGGGCTCGGTCGGTTGGACGGGCAACGTCGGCATCGTCTCTTACAGGGATCCCATCACCAACTCGGCGCTGATCCGGAACATCACCATCTCCGGCAATCAGATCGCGAACAGCGTTGATTCCGGATACGGCGCGTACGGGATCAGGTCCTATCCTTTGAATGGCGGAACTTTTGCCGACACGATGAAGGTCTTCAACAACAGCTTTACCGGTAATGCCACCAAATCGCTCGGCAATCTGACCGGGATTTTGTGGGATGCCTCCGGTAACTACTGGGGATCAAGCGACTCGGCGGCGGTCGTGGCCGCAGTCAGCAGCAATGTGGATTACACTCCCTGGATGCAAAACCCAGGCACGGTCCTGACCCCGGGGTTCAACGGCGATTTTTCGCTGCTCACTGTCGATGACAATAGCCCGCAATTTGGCGCTGTTGGCATCGTGCAGGAAGCCGTTGAGATGGTGTCGGGCAGCACGATACTCTTGATGCCGGGGACCTATGCCGGCCAGGTTCACATGACGGGCTTCACGAATCTCAACCTCATCGGTTCCGGAGTTGGCTCGACGATCATCCAACCGCCGGCGGCATCGATGACCAAGTACTTTACCACCAGCGGCAATAACTACCCGATTCTATTTGTTGAAAATTCCGACGCAGTGAATATTTCCAACCTGACTGTGGACGGGCTGGGCAAGGGCAACATCAACTACCGTTTCATGGGTGTCGGCTATCATGACGCCGGCGGTGCGGTCAGTAACTGCGAAGTCAAGGATATCCGTGAGACTCCCATCAGCGGCACGCAGCATGGCAACGGCATTTACGCTTATGTCGATGCGCTTCCCAATCGGACGCTGGATGTCACGAATTGCTGGGTGCACGGTTTCCAGAAGGGTGGCATCACCCTGAATGGCGTTGGTTTGACCGCGCATGTGAATGGGTGCAATGTTGAGGGCTACGGCCCAGCCAGCTTCATTGCCATGAACGGCATCCAGATCGGCTTCGGCGCCACCGGTTCGATCATCAATAACCAGGTGTCCGGATGCAACTACACGGGTGCAGGCTGGATTTCCGCCGCGATGCTGCTCTACAATCCGGCAGGAACGATCACGACGAAACACAACACAGTGACGGAAAGCCAGACGGGGATCTACTACATTAATGTTGGCGGTAACATCGACAGCAACACGGTGACCAACACGACAGCGGGAATGGGAACAACGACCTACTGGTGGTGCATTGTTGCCGATCCGGGAACGGGCACGTCTCACCTACCGAGTGCGCAGCCATTCGACGCGAATCTGGCTCTGACGCCATTCGGATCGGGACCAGCGACGATGGGTATTGCCACAATCACCACGTCAGCGACTGGGAACATTGTCGATGGCGGCGGCAACGGGACAGGACTTGAAGCCGATGCCGTGAGTTCCTACGTGGGCACGGAGACGCTCAACTTCGCGGCGACGGGCAACCAGGTGACCGGTTGTACGGCTGCTATGTCCACTTGGGAGGACCCGGGAACAACGGTCAACGTCACGCTCACGTCCAACCACTTTCTCTGGAATACCTATGGCATTGGCAACACGAGCGCTACAATCAGCGCTACTGGCAACGTCTTTGCCAATACCACCAACGGGGCCGATGATCAGCCGGGCAACTACTACAACGCGAATTGCTGGAATGACTACAATGGTACCCCGCCCTACCCTGTCGGCGGCGCCGGTGGCAACGTGGATACGAATCCGGTGTCAGATTGTGGTCTTGACATGTCGCCCAATGCTATCCTGTACCATTGCAGCGGCAACTTCAACTTTGATGTCAGCATTGGCGATGCGGTACAGGACCTGGAGGGCGCGCATGTCGTGATTGAATACCCGGCAGGCTTGATCCTATCCAGTGTGATCAAGTCCTCCGCCAATTACACGCTGTTCTACGCGTTGACCGACAACGTCGTCGGGAACGATGTCCTGACGGTTGATCTGGGGGTGCTGGCCGGTTCGCAGAATGGACCAGCGCCGCTGTTTACCGTTACGCTGAGCGGTAGTGTCGATCAGTGCGGCGGGTCTCAGATAAGCATGCCGTCGGCGCTTCTGCGCAACAGCGCCAACAATCCCATCATCGCCCCACTGGCGTCGCCGGTTTCACTCGTTGCCGATTGCGCCGACCCGGTATTTGCCGTCAACTCACCGGCCTCGGGTGGATTCTACAATGTCTCGCCTGTGCTGGACATCTCGGCGACTGATAACTGCAATCTCGACGCGGTCTACTACCAGATCGACGGATGTCTCCCCGGTGGCTGGCTGCCGATTGCGGCCGGACTCGTGGGGACGACCTACGCCAATCCCGCCTGGACAATGCCGGGATTCGCCGGCCTCACCGAGGCGAATCACTGCATTCGTTTCAAGGTGATGGATGACAACGCACGCGGCAACGCCGACTCGTGCAGCTCCACCTGGTGTTTCACCAAGGACGTGACCCCGCCACCGCCGCCGACAGATCTGGTTGCGACGCCGGGGCACAACAAGGTTCACCTGAGCTGGACCAACGCAGTGAGTGACTTTAACCACGTCGTGATCATGCGATCCGATTGGTATAGTATCGGACATGGTTATCCTGAGTACGACGACGACAATGCCGAAGGACCGTATCCGCCGGATACCTCCAGCGTTGATCGCGTCTATGCCGGGACGGCATCGACTCTCACGGATACCGACGACCTATCCAACGCCACGCGCGACGTGTATCACTATCGGGCGTTCACAGTCGATGCCGCTGGCAATGTCTCGGTGCCGTCCAATAATGCCCGCTCGACGTCGTACTGGCTGGGCGACATCAAGTCCGCGTACGATGGCCAGGTCTACTTCGAGGATTTGACCGTGTTCTCGTCCGCTTTCGGCACGGCTCACGGCAATCCTGGATACAACAACGAAGTCGACTTTGGACCCACATACAACATGAGTCCGAAGGGCATTCCGACGACCGACAATGTCATCGACTTCGAAGATTTGGCGATCTTTGCGATCAACTTCGACGCGGTCAATCCGCTCGCCAAGTTCGCACCGATCTTTGCTGATGCGGGACGTACGACCGATGTCACCGGACCGTTGTCTCTGTCACTGGTCGTCCCGTCGCAGTTACCGGTGATCGGGGAAACGTTCACTGTCCAAGTCGTTCTGGCCAACAATGTCGATCAGGTCAAGGGTATCCGTTTTGTTCTCCCGTATGACCAGACACGGCTGGAGCTGGTTGCTGTGACGATGAACCCGCAACTGCGGCAGTCGCAGTGGCCGGTTTTCTTCGCCAGCAAGGATATGAACCACGCAATCGATGCCAGTTTTGCTCTCTTGGGCGGGAAAGCCGCCATGGGCGGATCGGGCGAGATTGCGTCCGTCACCTTCAAACTCCTGGAGGCGGAAAACGTGATCCTCAACTTCGATGCGGTCGACATGAGGGACAGCGAGAATCACCGGCTGGATGTGGTCTATCACGGGGCACAACTGGCGGCTGGTTCAACGCTCCCGAAATCCTTCTATCTGGCGCAGAACTATCCAAATCCGTACAACGCCGCAACCCAGATCGTCTATCAGGTTTCCGAGGCGGCGCACGTCTCTCTCCAGGTCTATAATGTGACAGGACAACTTGTCAAGACACTGGTTGACAACGTGCAGGAACCGGGCACCTACACGGTATCGTGGGATGCACGGGGTGAAAACGGCGCAGAAGCCTCCACCGGTGTCTATTTCTACCGGATGGTGGCCGGGCATTACGTCGCCACCAAGAAGATGGTGATCATCAAGTAGCTCTTGGGCTGATGTGGGAGGAGCGTCCCGTGGTATGCGGGGCGCTCCACCCTTCAAATCATCATTAAGAGGGTTCTTAGCAGTAAGGAGCAAGGGTTATGCAGATTCGGCGGGGTCTTCGTCTTGGCGCCTTTCTGGCGATTCTGACGCTTGGGCCAATTGCATCAGGATCGGCAGCTCCGGGGCAGGTGTACTTCACTCCTGCGACTCAGACGGTCACCCCTTTCGACACATTTGAAGTCAGCATCGCGGTTGATGCCGCTTTGCACAATATTCACTGTTTCCGCACGCAGGTGAACTTCATCCGTCCGAATGTTCGCATCCTGGACATTCGCGAGGGCCCGTTGCTCAGCGGCGCAGGAGGCACATTTTTCTTCTCGAAGGACACCATGGGTGTTTACGACATTTTTAGCTGTATCCTTGGCAATGGTCTCTTTGCGAATGGACCGGGCGTGCTGGCGATCATGAAGTTCGTTACCGATGCGTCGCCCTGCACTACACCGTTGCAATTCAGCTATGTCCACATCGAGGACCCTCTCCTCGATTCCATGACGGTGAGTTCCGTGGACGGGATCGTGATCGTTCCCAGTTGCTGCGACTGCTCCTTGCACGGTGATATCAATGGCGATGGTGCCTACGACGTCCTCGATGTGGTTGGCATCATCGACCATGTCTTCAATGGGGCACCACAGCCCCCCCATGATCCTGCCTGCCCGCATAAGGACAGAGGGGACTACAACTGCGACGGGTCTGATGATGTGCTTGACGTTGTTTACGTGATCGACTTGGCATTTAGCGGCGGCGCGTTTCCCTGTGATCCCTGTTTGCTGGGATCCTGGTGAGCGCATACTCTGGAGGTTGTACGATGGTGAAGATGACTTTACGAATCAGCATGATTGTGATGCTTGCGGGATTGGGGGGCTTGGTCTTGCCGGGTGAGCAGGCTTGGGGACAACGGACTTATATCAATCCCGCAAACTTCAGAAATCACTGCAATGTAAGTGACACGCTTTGGATTTGGATTGACGATCAGCTCGCCGGGATCGAGGGCGCCAGCTTCAGTCTGGCATTCGATCAGTCCATCGCCAATGTGGATACGGTCATAGCAGAGCCGTTTCTGGCCGGCAACATGTTCCTCGCTTTTCGGCGATACAGTCCCGACTCGTTGAATGTTGACTTGGGTATTCTTTCCGGATCGGTCAGCGGCCCGACGCCTCTGTTTGGTGTCGTGGTCACGCTTACGGACAACCTGGGACTGACGACGCTCGTCCAGACACGCTCGATTCTGCGCAATGCGAACAACCAAGATATCGTGCACCTGTCGGCGGCCGGGGGGATCGACAATCCCTGTTGTTGCCAGTACCATGGTGTCATGGTGGATGATGGCGTTTTCAACGCGCTGGATATTGTGGCGCTCATCGATTACATATTCCGGAGCGCGGGTGCCCCGCCGACTGACCCCGGATGCCCGCATATCAACCGCAGCGACGTCAACTGCGACGGCGTGCCGAATGTGCTGGACATCGTGCGCATGATCGACTTCGTTTTTGGCGGGGTTCCGCTGTGCGAGCCCTGTGATGCCGTCATTCCATAGCCGGGTGGTCATTCCGTTTACGTAACACAGTCTGAGTTGCTGTTTTCTGATCGACACTGCCATTGTCTTGGTTCGGGCTCGGGTGCTCCCCGCTTCGTCCCGGCAAGGCGATCCGTTGTGTAATGGTTATCGTGTACGATCGCTCGGTCCCGTTTGTACCGGTCTGTCCTGAGTCCGAAGTTGAATCTTGACTCGCAGCGGGCTTTTCCGTCTATAAGGGCGGAGAGGACGGGGGCGATGAGCAGGTATATCGGCAGTCCCAATTTCGAGCATGGCCGGATGTCCGTGACGGGGATTCTTCTGGTCAATCTGGGCACGCCCGATGCGCCGACGCCCCGGGCACTGCGGCGTTACCTCAAGCAGTTCCTCTGGGATCCGCGTGTCGTCGAGATATCGCGTCCTGTCTGGTGGCTGATCCTCAACGGCATCATCCTCAACACCCGGCCCAGGCGCTCGGCACACGCCTACCGTCAGGTTTGGACCGAGGATGGGTCGCCTCTTCTGATTCATACCCGCCGCCAAGCGTCCGCGCTCGAAGCAAGTCTGAAACAGCGCATTGGCAGCCCTTTGCAGGTGGCGATGGGGATGCGTTATGGCAAACCGTCAATCATGGCTGGTCTGGACATGCTCCGCCAGCATGGATGCAGCCGTATCCTCGTATTTCCGCTTTATCCCCAGTACGCGGCCGCGACAACGGCGTCGACCTTCGATGCGGTCTTTGAAGTCATCACGACCTGGCGTTGGGTCCCCGAACTGCGGACCATAGCGCAATACCATGACGATCAGGCTTATATCGGCGCGCTGGCAAGCAGCGTGCGGGAGCTCTGGCAGAAAGACGGTGAGCCGGAGAAACTGCTGTTTTCCTTTCACGGGACACCAAAGGAATCGCTCCTCGCCGGCGATCCGTACCACTGTCAGTGTCAGAAAACGGCCCGCCTTGTGGCCGAGGCGCTGTGTTTGCCGCCCGAGCGGTGGCAGGTTGCGTTCCAGTCGCGCTTCGGACGCGCCGAATGGCTCCAGCCCTATACCGATGTGACACTAAAGGAATGGGGGCGAGATGGTGTTCGCAGTGTCGATGTGATCTGTCCCGGTTTCTCTTCCGATTGTCTCGAAACGATCGCGGAGATCGGTATCGAGAACCGCGACCATTTCCTGCGAAGCGGAGGTCGGCAATACCGCTACATCCCGGCGCTCAACGACCGTCCCGACCACATCGCAATGCTCGCCGATCTGGCTCTGCGTCACATGCAAGGCTGGACGGTTGCGAGGGAATCGTGGGATGCGAACGCCGCCCGTACGGCGGCCACAGAATCCGCCCGGCGCGCCGAAGAATTACAGCAGAGAAAAACCAGCCAGTGAACTGGCCGGCCGGGACGACGAAGGCAGTGATGTTGTCGGCGAGGCAGAGTCCGGTTCAATCAGGTTTTCTACCCTGACCCATGCCGTTTTGCGTCAGCCGGTCCCGGCGAGCCAGACTCGCTTTGGAGGACTTGGAACTCAAACCGCCAGGCAACATCCGTGTAGGGTTGCCCGTCCAAGCGGACGTACGGGTAGATAAGATAGTTGACTGAGGTGGAGTCGCCGTTTCCCTCCAGCGGGATATCGCGGCCGATGGTGAAGGCGACACGATTGGCATCGAGTGTGCCGAAGAAGTAATCGGCCTTGTCCGGGTGCTTGATGGCTTCGGAGGCATCGACGGGGATCCAGCCTTCGCCATCGATATACAGGTCGGCCCAGCAGTGATACCCTTGGATCTCACCCGATGTCGATGTGTCCGGCAGGGGGAATCCCATGGTGAACCGCGCCGGGATTCCTTCCGCCCGTGCCATCCCGATCAAGAGTGAGTGGATGTCGGAGCAGTTGCCGCGCCGCGCCGTGCAGGCGAAAACCGCATCGCCCTGTCCCCATCCGGCGCCGCTCTTGTCGTACTTCATCGTTGACAACACATGGTCGTAGAGCGCCCGTGCCTTGTCCCGGTTCCCTGTGAGATTGCCGGCGATTTCATGGGCCTCGCGCGCAATCGGACCATCGATCGGCACCAGCGCGTCCGGCTGCAGAAACCGCTTGAGCAGGTTGCTGGATTGACTCGTCACCGCCGCTGTGCGGAGCAGACCCGCCTCCAAACGGCGGACCCGGAATGTCATGACGATCGGCAGACTATCGGGAATGTCTGTCGGGATGTCAAAGAAGAGAGCATGGTTGCCGTACTGTGGATCAGTTCGCTGTGAAAAGGGAACTGGCGACTTGACCCGAAGGCCGGATATCGTCTGCCGTTCATCGCTCTGCGGAGCCGGGATCCATACCTCCAGATTTCGCGCATTCTTTGGTAGGTTCCGAACGGTGACCTTGTAAGAGAACTCAAGGAATTTCGACACAGGCTCGGCGGCGTTCCCTGGCCCACTGGCGCCGACTGCGGCCACCATGACGGTGGCCGTCAGCAGGCACACCGACCTTATCATCCTCATGTACTCCGTCATCAGTTCGATCCTACCGGGGAGTATGTTCCGGCCGAGGCCGATCGGGGCCCCGGCCAATGATTGCTGCCCGAATCACTTCGCCGCCACGGGTTGTTTCTTCCAGATGCCGCCATCCTCTTTCCATGTGTAGCGGGGGGCGCCATTGATCTTGTGAACCGAGATGTCCGTGGTCACCAGGTCTTTCTCGCCCTTCTTCATGAAGATATCGAGATCATAAATCGTGTTGTCGGGAGCGGTACAATCCACACAGGCAAAATAGACATCCCCGCCGAGGGAGGCCAGTTTGTCCTCGTGCACTTTCGACAGTTTCAGTTGCAGCGTCTTCTTGTCTTGAGGATCATAGACAAGAAAGTAGCCGCCTTTGATCTTGGAATCCTGGGCCACGTAGTCCTTGATGGCCTGCGAGAGCGCTGTCATCGTCAATTCATTCTTGGGGTGCTGCATGCTGCTCATGGATTCTTTGGGATGTTCCGGGTGCTCTTGTGCCTGTACTCCCGCGGCCATCATCAACCCGGCGCTGAGCATGGCGGCCGGGATCGACATCCATGTGCTTTTTTTCATTGGGTTCTCCTCTCCCGTTGGTTCAATTCGTTTTGCTCGGGACATCCGAGCATCCGACAAAGCACATGTTACCTTGTTTGACGTGAGTTTGTTCCGGTCTTTCGAAAACGGTCTGCCCCGCGCCGCTGTGCGCCCGCCGCATCTTCGTGTTGTGAAGTGACACGGAGGCGGGCGTCTATCGG
>JAVHPP010000089.1:0-2653 GCA_036170655.1 Candidatus Zixiibacteriota bacterium
GCGACCAAGGACGAGATGCGCCGTCTGGCGCGCGCCATCGCCGGTTCTGACGAAGCGGGCGACCGGGGCTTCCAAGGCGATGTCGGCTATGCCCCCGCGTCGCTGCAAGATCTGGTGCGTAAGCCGGACACGCTTCCCGCTTGGAGTCCATTTCTCGATGTGGGCTGGAATGGTCCCTACATCGACAGCACAGGTGGGGAGTACCTCAAAGACGGGTGGGGTTCGGCCTACGTTTACAATGCCGCCATGCGCACGATCCAGAGTGTTGGGTCCGGATCCACAATTGAGATCACGTTTTGAGTTGGGAAAGTCATTGGTCATGAGCCGATTCATCTCCAGGAATCACTGCCGCCAAGGGTTCACGCTGATTGAGATCATCATGACGATCGTCGTCATGGGGATTCTTGCGACCGTGGCCCTGCGGTCGCTGCAGAGCGGGATTGAACGGTCGCGTGTCCGCGAGACACAGGAAGAGATGGACGAACTGGTCATGGCAATTGCAGGCAACCCGAATCTGTACGCGAATGGATTGCGTTCCGATTTTGGGTACGTCGGCGATGTCGGATCGGTACCGGCGATTCTGGACAACTTGATGGCCAATCCTGGTTCCTATGCAACCTGGAAAGGTCCATACGTTGGCCGGCGCTTCACCCAGGATCCCGATGGCTACAAGAAGGACGCCTGGGCCAACCTCTACACATTCGCCGGCGGGATTACGATTTCGTCAACCGGGGGCGGGGCCACGCCCATGACCAAGTCGGCGGCATCGGCGGCCACCGACTTGACCAATACGCCGGTGATCGGCACGATCACCGATGCGGCAGGCAATCCGCCGGGCGATTCGAGCGTTGCCATCACGGTGAGGATCACCTACCCCAACGGCACAGGCGGTACAACCAGCGCGACAGCCACTCCGAATGCGGGCGGAGCATTCTCTCTCTCAGGTATTCCAATTGGGAATCACACGATCACGGCCGTCTACCGTGCCACCAATGACACGGTCTACGCGCTGGCGTCCTCACTTCCGAAGGCGGGCGCTTTCGTCAACTTCCGGCTCCCAGGGAGCCCGTTTGCCGCCACCGGCGGCGGCGGGGGGAGTGGATCGATTGCCTACGTGAACGGCACAGCACAAGCGAACGGCAACGATATCCAGTTTGACATCCGGAACAATGGGACGTCTTCTGTCACGATCACGTCTCTGGTGGCGGTTTATAGTCACACGCCGAACGCCTATTTCGAGAGAGTCAAATGGGGCGGGACAACCGTCTTCGATCAGAATGACCCGCGCGCGGGCAGCGGCGACATAGTTCCCTTCTCGCCTGCCCAGACGATTGCGGCTGGCCAGACGGTGACGATCAAACTGCAGAAATTCAAGAACACACCCAACGGTGGCGGGTCTGACCAGAATATGACCAGCACCACCTTCACCATCACGCTCAGCGATGGCACAGTGATCACTTTCACGACCGGTCCATGAGGAAGCCGCGCACCGAGCAACCGTGGTCATTCATCAATGTCAAGCGCACCGATCAGCGATTCTGCGACGACGCCCAGCGCCATTGAAGAGGCTGTGGCGGGCGTTGCCGTTTTGCCTGCGCCCGATGTGCACGCACCAGAGCGTGTTGAAGCACGCGTGGCTGGACAGCCGACGACACTCAGTTGGCTGGCGGATGGGCCACACAGCGGCAAAGGTGTGACGGTCGGGATCGAGTACGATGGCAGTCGTCTCGTGGTCGTCGCATTGAAACGCACAGGTCGCCAATCCTCACTGCAAGGCTTCATCACGGCGGACTTTGAACAGGCCCCGACCGTCGCTCAGATTTCCCAGTTGCTGCGTGACTTCGTCCCCGCGCGAGGCACGCATGTGCAACTGGCCGTGACCTCGTCTCGCGCCGTCATGCGACGGTTCTCTCTGCCTGCGTTGGCGAAAGCGCAGCGTCTCGCCGCCGCGACATGGCAGGGGCAGAAGGTGGTTCCATTTCAACTCCGTGAAGAAGAGGCTCTGTACGGTTTTAGTTTCCTGCCTGGTCCGAACAAGAGTTGGCAGGTCACCCTCGTTGCCTTGCCGCGGGCTGATGCCAGCCCCGTCCTCGAAGCGATCGAGGCAATCGGATGGACACTGCAGAGCATCTCCATCTCCGGGACTTGCATTCTGGATACTGTCGGCGAAGCGCCGCCGGACACAAGCCGGATCAGGGCGGTGGTCTTGTGGTCTTTGCGACGCGGGGCTTTCGTCGCCTATGAAGGAGATCAGCTTCAGTTTCATTATGATCTGGGCCCGCTGCCTGACCTGCCCCTGAAAACCGCTGCGACCGACGAGGACAAGTCCCAGATGGCATCGGACTGGCTCCAGGAGATGGGCCGGGCGATCGGCGATGCCTTGGAGTTCTACTTGGGCGCTTACCCGCAGTCGCCCGCGCAGCGGCTGGAGTTGATGGGGGTACCGGAAGCGGTTGCGCCGCTGGTCACACAATGGCAGGAGCGTTTCGGACTGTCCGTCGTGGTCGTCGACCCAGTGCAGAGATTCACACGTCATGTTCCGGAGCGCATCAGAGCCTGGATTGCAGCATATCCCAGTTTGCTGACCGCGGCGGTTCTGGCGGCAGCCGGTCGGGCGACGGTTGATCTCACCCCACCGGCACTGGCCGTTACC
>JAVHPP010000090.1:0-12584 GCA_036170655.1 Candidatus Zixiibacteriota bacterium
CCGGCGAGCGCGGCAAGTTCGGACTCGACTGCGCGGCCACGTTTGCCGCGTGCACCTCTATCGAGATCATATTCGAGCGACACGTAGGACGTGAGACCGGCGGCGCTGTGGTCGAGCAGATCGCGGCCCCATGGGGCACGCCCCAGATTGGTGTGCAGCAGCACCCCGGTGGCATTGATGACGCGCTGCGGAAAGGCGCGCCGGTGAATTGCGATGCGTTTCACCACACCGACGGTGATTGCATCGATGTCGGGCCACGTACCACCCGGCTTGATGCGACCGCGCAGGTCGTCGAGTTCGGCGCGGACACATTCTGTGACCACCGCGCGACCGACAGAGGCGGCCGCGTCCACCAGCACTGGCTGGTGCAGCAGGATTTCAACGGATGGTGGATGCGATGGCGTTGTCGGGACCGACATATCAGCGGTGGCTTCCTTCGGCCTGATCCCGGCGTGGAGGATAAGATGGACCGTCGGGTAACGCAGCGGCTGTAGGGGCACGGCTTGCCGTGCCCGCCTCGGCGAAGGTGTCGCGTTGCGGGACGGGCACGGCAAACCGTGCCCCTACACACCCCATCCTGTCAGCGGAAGTTTGCAAGTCGTGCATGCCTGTGCAGTCTCCGAAAAATCAAAGCGGAAGGGGTGGGAATCGAACCCACCGCGACCGACCCGAAGCCGGCCGCCAGCGGATTTGAAGTCCGCGCCGGCCACCAGACCGAATCCGCTTCCGGGGAGAATATATCAAACCGGAATGATCTTGGCCGTAATTTTCGTATTGTACAGTACCCATAGGCCAGGAATGTACACGGCTGTGCACCCCTACCGCCAGCAACTGAACCTTCCCTCAAATTGACGCCACGGACATCGTCATGGGATCATCGACCTCCATGGTCTCGCGGATGACATATCCTTCGGCGTATGGTTTTCGTATCATCTGGCCCATGCGCCGCGCATCAATTGTGATCAGCTCAAAAATATCGACACCGGGCTGATAGATCGAGGCCGCGGCTTCTTTCGTGCCGAATTGGGAATGGTAGGCACGGACGGCTTCCAGTTTGCGGTCAAGCTGTGCGGTGATGTCGACCACAAACGAGAATGGCGGCTGGCGGGAAAAAGCCGCGTAGAGAATCTTGTGCGGACGGTGCGGTTCACCGGGGAGGTCGAGCTTCTTCAATCCCGCAAGGAAGCAGGCATCATAAGCAATTTCACCCGCCACACGATGATCCGGGTGACGTTGCTCTCTATGCGGAAGAATTACGAGACGTGGCCGTAGCCGACGTATGGCCGCGGCCACCGCCAAACGGTTCGGCAGCGTGTTCTCCAGTTTCGCGTCCGGCATACCAAGGTTCTCCCGGTGGGTCAGACCCAGAATCCGGGCGGCTGATGCGGCTTCGTCCCCACGGTCCTCGGCCGTGCCACGGGTGCCCATCTCCCCTGCCGTGAAGTCCACAATACCGGTCTTGTAACCCAAGTCGGCGAGCTTGATCAGCAGCCCGCCGCAGGTGATCTCGATATCGTCGCGATGTGCGGCCAGGGCAAGGGCGTCAACGGTGGGTGCAGTGCTTGTCATTCGTCAAACCTCAAGGGGCAAATGCATTATACCCGTGTGCGATGATTCTTCACAACCGCAGATGAATGTATCGCGATCATGGACGTTGACGATCCGTCACTTGCCACGAACATGGCATCGCGGAGGAAATGTTCTCCTCAAAGCTGATCCTGCAACAAATTATAGTACACATCCTCATATAATGGCACAACCGCCTCGGCCGTGAAATTATCACGCACGGCTTTCAAGCCTGCTTCGCGCAACCGGAATGCGAGGGATGAATCGGTCAGAATCTGGTACAGACGCTCCGCTCCCGCATCGTACTCATCTGGTCGAACCAAGAATCCGGTTTTGCCATCTTCGATCAGCTCGGACACACCACCGACACGGGAGGCAACCACCGGTACTCCACACGCCATCGCTTCGAGAGCGGCCAAACCGAAGGCCTCATAGTTTGAGGGGAGCAGAAACACATCCGCGGCGCAAAGGATCTCATCGACGTCCTCGCGGTTGCCGAGAAACTTGACGTCACCGGCTACGCCCAGCGACTTGGCGAGAGAGAATGCCTCCGCCGTCTGCGGGCCATCGCCAATCAACAGCAACTTCGCCGGGACCCGCTGCTGCAAACGTGCGAACATTTGCACGACACCCGGAATGTTCTTGACTGCGCGGAAGTTCGACAAGTGCGCAACGATCTTTTCCCCTTTGCCCGCGTAATGTTCCCGGCAGGCGCCCGCCGGACGCGGGTAGAAGCGTTTGGTATCCACGAAGTTACGGACGACATGGATCGGGCGGGTCGTACCAAACACACTGATCGTCTTGTTCCTCAAGTACTCCGACACCGCCGTGACGCCGTCTACCGCATCGATCGAGAAACGCGTGATTTCAAAGAACGAACGGTCGGAACCCACCAGCGTGATATCGGTGCCATGAAGAGTGCACAAGGTCTTGGGACCTCCGGGGCCCAACGCCTGCTTCGCCAGGTAGGCAGAAATGGCCAGCGGAATGGCATAATGAACATGCAAAATATCCAGCCCAAACTCCTGCGACACCTCGATCATCTTCGACGCCAGCGACAGCGTGTATGGCGGGTACTTGAACAGTGGATAGTCGGGGGTTGCGACTTCATGAAAATAGAGGTCGGCGTTGAACCGATCCAATCGGAACGGCAGGGCGTGACTGATGAAGTGCACCTCGTGCCCGCGTTCCGCGAGCCTGGCGCCCAGTTCGGTCGCCAGAACCCCAGAGCCGCCCGGCACCGGGTAGCAAGTGATGGCGATCTTCAGGGGACGGCGGGGGGGCATGGTGGATCGCTCCGTAGGGGCACGGCTTGCCGTGCCCGTCTCGCCTCACGCGGGCATACCGTGTGAGAGTATGCAGTTGACGCGACTCACACAGACAACAGGACGGACAAGAGCGTCCATCCTACCGATGTAGATGGCCAAGAGCGGGCCGGATACTCCCGTCATGGCGGGCACGGCAAGCCGTGCCCCTACACAGGACTGCCTATGGTGTTGCAGAAGCCGTTTCACGGTTCGATAATTTGGTGGTCTGGGGTCCCGATCTTCAGCTGGTCCTTGACCCGCGACAGAAAATCAAAACCATACTTGTTCAAATAGTACGTGATCCCAAAGACCCGTTCTTGCGGCACACCTTCCGGGCACAGATGCGCTTCCAGCTTGTAGAACTTCGCCCGGATCTCATCGCCTTTGCGCTTGTGTGCCTGGAACACCTTCTTCTCGAGGTTTTCCCAAGCGAGAGCAATCTTGCCGGCGGAGAGCTCGAATGTCTTGTCCAGGGTCGGCTCAAAGCCGACCACCAGTGATTTCAAGCGATCAAGCCGGTCATTCCACTCCTGCCGTTCGGCGCCGAACCGCTGTTCGATATCATGGGGGAATGAACTTTCAAAGTGACGGTTGATCAGCGCTTCGATGTCGCCGAAGAATTCGGATAGGTCATGACCAAGAGCGGCTGCGGCATTACGGTTTTTCGTTTCGACAATGGTCGCCGAAGAGCGGTGCAGGACAACGGGCATGAGCACGTCGAAGCGGTCAAACAACGCGCGTGACTGCGCCCAGTAGGCGATTTCCGAGGGACCGCAGACCGTGGCGAGCACGGGGAAGAGATATGACTGCGCAATGGGACGCAGCAGCACGCCGGGGGAAAACGCTTCGGGCTCTTTCTCCAGGCGCAACAGCCACTCTTCACGCGTATGAGATGTCCCCTCCGGGTCTGTCATCAGATGGCCGTCCGACGTAGTCTTAATCGCGTGACGGCCCTGATGGACATAAAACAGATGTGTATGCCGGTCGGGATGCTCCACCTGCCGGTGATATCCCGCTTCGACGAGACGCTGGTTCATTTCCGCGAGCGCGGCTGCGGTTCCGGCGTGACCTTCGAGTTCTCGTTTGACCAGCGGTCTCCAGAGCGCTTTGCTGGCAGGGTCGACCGGATTGAACATGACCAGCCCAAACGGACCCAGAAGACGCGCCATCCAGTGCGCAAAGGCATCCACCAGAGAGCGGCCGGACTTGAAATCCTCCGCCAATGCGCGAAACACACCGGCGGAAAACTCGGTGACCAGTTGCTCCTTTTGCATCTCGCTCAGCAGATCGCCAATATGTTCATCGAGGAGAACTTGCGACACAGGGGTTCGATCGCCGTGTTTATGATCTGGCAAACTCAAGCGTCGGACGCGGTTTTCCAAATCCGGGAATCCGGTCCACCGTACTTCCTCGAAATCGTGGTCATCCGCTGCGATCCAGAACACGGGCACGACCGGCCTCTGCAGCAGCTCACGCAACTTCGCGGCCCAGCCGATCAGCGTGAGCGCCTTGTAAACGGTGTACAGAGGACCGCCGAACAACCCCGACTGCTGTCCGGTAAAAACCGTCAGCGCGGACGACGACGCGACCTCCTCAGCGGCGGCGATGGCCGCCGGTGGCGCACCGTACGATCGGTTCTGCCTCACGAGAATGTCCCGGATGGACTGCCGGTCGAACTCTTGGGTGTCGAGGTGACGCGCGCAGGCGTCGAACGCCGCCGGTGTCGGATGCGGCCAGGAAAAGAACAGTCCCGTGCGGTCAGGATCATAGAGCAGATCGAGATACAACTTCCGCCGCCCGGGAAGCTTCGAGGTGGAAATCGTTTTCGGAGGGGGCATGGCTGGTCTGCGTGCCGCCAATCGGCGCCGTGTTTACAATCTACGCGATAATCCCTGACGCCGATGAGAATTTCTCGTGCGCTCTAAAAGCCCGTAACAAAATGACGGCCGGCATCCAGCACGCGCCGTGATCAATCCGTGCCATTCAGTGGATCGTCGATGCTGCGGGAGGGCGAGGCTCCTGCCGAGCCTCTTTTTGCCCCGCAGACACAGAGACTCGGCAGGAGCCACGCCCTCCCGGCGCGCCTTGGTCGTAGAGGGCCAGTTCATCTGCATGAGTGATCATTTTCTTGGAAGATTCTTGGGGTCTCTACCGGACGCGCAGCGCAGCCACACGGCCAGATTGGCCGACCTCGAATCCTACCGCTTGCGAGCGGCGAACTTCGCCACGAGGTCATCCAGCAACGTGTACACCACCGGCACAACAATCAGCGTCAGGGCCGTCGAGGAGACAAGCCCGCCGATCACCGCACGGGCCATCGGGGCGCGCAGCTCGGCGCCGGGACCGAGCGCCAGGGCCAGCGGCAGCACACCGAAGATCGTGGCGAGCGTGGTCATCAAGATCGGACGCAGACGAATCGGGCCCGCCTCGAGAATGGCATCGGTGCGGCTCTCGCCGCGCGCCCGCGCCTGTTTGACAAAGTCGATCAGCAGAATCGCGTTCTTGGTCACCAGACCCATGAGAAGGATGATTCCGATCATGGACATGATCGACAGGGCGCTGCCAAAGATAAACAACCCGGCAAAAGCGCCAACCAACGACAGGGGCAAAGAAAGCATGATCGCCAAGGGGTCGCTGAAGCTCTCGTACTGTGACGCCAAGACAAAGTAGATGAAGATCACACCGAGCAGAAGCGCCACCAGCATGTTGCCGAAGGACTCCTGCTGCATCTCCGCCTCGCCGGTCGCGCGAATGACATAGCCGGGGGGCTCCGGGATTTCCGCGACTTTCTTGAGGGCGGCCGCACGCACATCACCAGCGAATGCCCCTGAGGCAACGTTGCCGGAAATCAACACCTCACGCCGGCGGTCATACCGCCGGATTTCTGTCGGACCGCCCCGCTGGTCGAGACGCGCAACCTGCTTGAGCGGCACAAAGAATTGGTCGCGTCCGGGGATCTCGCGATTGCTGCGGATCATCAGATTCTCGATGGCCCAGGTGTTTGACCGGTCGGCCGTCGCCAGACGCAAACGCACCTTGTATTCTTCGTCCCCTTCTTTGTAGGTGGTCGCGTCATCGCCGTCCACGAGCAGACGCAGACTGGAGGCAATCTGGGCCATCGACAACCCCAACTCGCTGGCGCGATCCCGGTCGACTATGATCTGCGCTTCGGGCCTCGCGCCGACCAGTGAATTACGCACATCGCGCGTGCCCGGAACCGTGCGGGTCGACTCTTCGACCGCTGCCGCCAAACGGTGGAGAATGCGCAGATCGTCTCCCTGCACCGACAGACTGACCGGTTTGTTGCCTCCCTCGGATTTTTCCGCTGCGATGCTCAGGTACAATCCGGGAAAGTCGCCCAACCGGTCACGGATGCCGGTCACAATGGCAAACACGCTCCGTTTACGCTGGTCCTTTGGAGTCAGATTGACGGTCATCACGCCCTCACTGACCGGGCGATTGGCCGAACCGATCGATGTATAGATACCGGTGACCTCCGGCAATTCCCGGATGGCATCCTCCACTTTCGCCGTCAGCGCCGCGGTCTGCTTGAGCGACGTACCTGGCGCCGCCTCGAAATCGACATAGAACTGCGCTTCGTCCCGCTGCGGAATGAACTCTGTACCCACGAGGGGAAGAAGAGCCAAACTGGCCACGAACCCCACAACAGCAACGACCATGGTCGCCAGCCGGTGGCGTAATGCCCACTCCAGAGTATTGCGATAGAGTCCTTTGATCCATTCAAAGCGGCGGTTGAAGCCGCGCTCAAAGGAATTCAGCCAGCGGACACCAAGCCAGCCCCCATTGATGTGGGTCTCTTCCTCCGGACGTTTGATCAGACGGGAGAAAAGCATCGGTGTCAGGGTAAAGGCGACAAACAGCGAAACCAGAATCGAGACCGTGACGGTCAGACCGAACTGATAGAAGAATCGCCCAACGATCCCGCCCATGAATGCCACGGGCACAAAGACCGCCACGATGGTGAACGTCGTTGCCATCACGGCCAGCCCGATTTCCGCGGTGCCCCGATCGGCCGCGGTGCGTGCGTCGACGCCGCCGTGGTAATTCCGGTAGATGTTTTCAATAACGACAATCGCATCATCAATGAGAAGCCCCACCGCGATGGACAGGCCCAGCAAACTCATGAAGTTGATCGTGAATCCCAAAAGATACATGAACGTGAAGGTCGCCACGATTGACGTGGGGATCGCCAGCGCGGAGATGAGCGTCGTGCGCCAATTGTAGAGAAACAGGAAGATGACCAACACGGCCAGCGCGCCGCCATAGTAGATGTTGACCACCACATCGTGGACGGCATCGCGGATGAAAACCGAATTGTCTTTGGCGACGGCAATGTGAATGTCGGCAGGGAGCTCGGCTTTCAGTTTCGCGATCTGGGCTTCGATGTCATCGGCCACGCGCACGGTGTTGGCCCCTGACTGGCGGACGATATCGAGCGCAACCGCCTCCCGCGCATTAAAGCGCGAGTAGGTGCGTTGTTCGGCCACGCCATCCGAGATTAGCGCGAGATCGGACAGTTTCACCGGGCGACCGCTACGGTGCGCCACAACCAGACCGCCAAAATCGCGCCACGAGGCGAACTTACCCAGCGTTCGGAGCGTAAGTTCCGACGCGCCACGGTCGATGCGTCCCGTCGGAAACTCGATGTTCGCCAACTTGATGGCTCCCTGCACTTCCTGCACGGAGACGGCAAACGCATCCATTCGCCGCGCATCCAGCGCAACCTGAATCTCGCGTTGGGCGCCCCCGATCACCTGCACCGCCCCAACCCCGGAGACAGATTCGAGCCGCTTCTTGATTACATCTTTTGTTATCGTCGTGATCTCTTTCAGCGGACGTTGCCCGGAGATCACCAGGGACATGATCGGGTCGGAATCCGGATCGAAACGCTGGATCACGGGCGCTTTCGCATCATCGGGAAGATCCGCGAGAATCGTCGAAATCTTTTCGCGCACCTCCAGTGCCTTGTCGGCCGCGTTCTCCCCCACTTCGAACTGGGCAAGGACCTGCGACAGACCTTCTTTCGAGGTTGATAGCAGATGCTTCAGCCCGGAAATCGTGTTGATCTGGTCTTCGATTTTCTTGGTGATTTCCGACTCCACGGCTTCGGGACCGGCGCCGGGATAGACCGTCAGCACGACAATGTAGGGGAAGTCAACCTTGGGAAACAAGTCGACGGCCATCCGGTTGTACGAAAACACACCAAGAACCATCAAGGCGAGGATAACCATGACCGCAAAAACCGGTCGCTTGATGGCAGTCTTGGCGAGAATCATGATGGGCCCGTTATGCGGACTTCAGTAATTCAAACCGGATCCACGTTGCTTACTGCCCGGGAACCGGATTGACCTTCGTGCCTTCCTGCAAGTTGTTCTGGCCAAGCACGACCACTTGGTCGCCATCCTGGAGGCCCGATCTGACTTCGACGAGTGGTCCCGATTCCACGCCGGCCGTGACTTGTACAAAGTGGGCCGTTGAGTCGCGGACGGTGAAGGCGCCCAGCCCCGACTCCCGATACACGAGCGCGTCCCGCGGCACGCTGATCACCTGCGCGCGATTCTCCAGTTCAACGGAGGCGCGCACAAACATCCCCGGGAGAAGTCTGTTCTCACGGTTCTCGGCGAGAACTTCGACCGATACGGTGCGCGTCTTGGGGTCCGCCGCGGCGGAGATCTCCGCCACCCATCCCTCCGACGCAACGGTCGTGTCAAGTTCCGAACGCACGGCGACACGCTGTCCCTTCGAGAGTTCTTTCGCTTCATAGACCGAGGCATCGATCAGGATACGAATCGTGTCGACCGAAGCGATCTGCGCGAGCGGTTCGCCGATCCCCGACTGGCGGCCGACGCGCGCGAACAGTTCGGTCACCACCCCGCCGATCGGCGCTGTCAGGACCGCGCGGTCACGGGCGGATTCGTAGTCGGCACGCGCAACCGTCAGCAGCGTCCGGCGGGCATCCCGTTCCACTTCACTGACTGCACCCTGTTGGAACAGACGATCGAACTTCTCGGCATTGCGCTGTGCATCCTCGAAGACTGCACGGAGCTGCCGCACGGCCGAGCCCGGTCCCTCCTCATCAAAATAGATGATGGGAGCGCCGGCCCGGACGCGATCTCCCTCGGACAACGGAATCTTGACAATCGTCTCAGGGATTCGTGCGTAGACAGTCGCCTGACGAATTCCCTCGACGGTCCCGGTGTACGTCCGGGTCCGTTGCAGATCGGCGCGGGTCGCGGTCGCGACCACCACAGGGACACGATCCTCGCGCAGGGAATCAGTGTTCTTGGCGCCGCAACCAGCGGCCGCCATGACGGTCGCCGCCGCAAAAACGAGTGACACCGCTTTTTGGCCCATCTGTTTTGGTCTCAAGTGCATGACCATTCGCTCCCACTCATGGTGCGCCGATTCGGACAAGCACACGTCAGTTCGCCGCGACCGAGCGCAGCACCGGTTCTCCCATGGCCCGCCGCCATTCCGCGCGGGCCACCAGACGGTCATGCCGGGCGGTTTCGCGGTAGATGCGCGCGGTGGTCAACTCCATCTGGGCATCGAGGACTTCCAACTGTGTGCCGACGCCCGATTCATAGCGCACATCGGCAATCTGGACACCCTGCTCGGCCTGAGTGACCGTCTCTTTCTGTGCCTCCAGCCGCTGTGTTGCTTCGAGGAAATTGTTCCTCGCCCGTTCAATTTCGAGCGTAACGCCTTTCAACAGGGCCTGATGTCTCAACTGCGACTGCTTCAGATCGACCTTGGCCATTCCCACGCTGCCCGACCGGCGGAAGCCATCGAAAATGGGATAGGAAACCATCAGCATTCCCTGCCACGATCGCGACGTGTTGCCGGGCCGGTACTTGAAATCGTCAGACAGTGCCTGCCAATCCAGTACACCTCTTAATTTGAGAGTCGGCCAGTAGTCCGCGCGCGCCGACTGCAGCGCATTGCCGAGAATACCGACTTCGTACTCGGATGCCTGCACATCATGGCGTTCGTGCGTCGCCTGCGACACGAGCTGGTCCAGCGGGGCGCTTTCCCAAGCCGATGAATCCGGCTCCGAATCGGTCAATTCGAGGGGGATGCCAGCGTCTATTCCAATCAGCGTCCGCAACCGCGAATCGGCGATCGCCGTTGTATTCTGTGCCTGGATCAGGGGCGGTCGCAGGTTGGCAACGCGTACGCGCGCGCGCAATTGGTCGTACTCCGAGACCAGCCCTTGGGCAAATTTCTTCTCCACGACCGTGTAGTTCTCTTCGGCCAGTTTCAAACTCTTCTCGGCCACGTCAACCAATCGTCGCGCCAGCATCGCGTCGAAAAAGGCCTGCGCCACATCCGTTTCCAAGTCAAGGAGCGCCTGGTCGCCCAGTTCGCCGGTCATGCTCCGGTAGTTGCGCGCTGCCGCCCAGGCAGCGAAGACACGGCCGCCCTCCCAAAGCGACTGCTCCAGCGATACCCCCCACGTGGCTGTGTGGCGGCTGCCAAATTGGTAACGCTGACCACCGAAGACAGCCGAAGGTATCTCGTAGGCGCGGATGTACGATCCATCGAAGCGGATGTCCGGAAGAATGCCGGAACGCGCCTGTTTGATGCGCGCCTGTGCGCGATCCTTCTCCGCCAACACCGAGCGGTAGCGTTCATTCGTTTCCAGTCCGCGGCGAATGGCATCGCTCAAGCTGAGTGGTCCCTGCCCCAAGGTTACGCGCGGCATGAGGAGAATGAGCATCGCCGCTGCACTGGATAGCCCCAGCCAATTGAACCATCGCGTCCCTTGCCTGATCATAGAATCACACCCGGCTACGGCTCCCCCTCAGCGCAATCCCATCGAAAAACACCGATACAATCAACTCGGCTTGGGTGGCGACATTGCCGGCCGTCTTCGCGTGCGCCTGCGACGCCACGTGGATATAGAAATGATGGACCAGCCCGATGAACATCATCGCCAGGCTCATAGGGTCGGCACGCCGGATTTCCCGGCGCGCCATCGCCGTCTTGAGCCGTTTTCCAATCGGTTCGGCCACCGACTGAATCCGTGCGGCAATGGTCTGCATCCCATAGCGCCCGTGCGGGGACTCCGGGCAATCCCATTCGTGCATGAGCATCGAGCAAAAGTCATGGTTGGCCTTGTAGTACTCGATCATACGGCGGGTGTACATGTCAAGACTGGCGCGCACACCCTGGCCAGCACGGGACGCCTCCCGGGCGATCTGGCGAACATCATCGAAGAGAGACGTGATGGCGGCGGCAAAGAGACTTTCCTTGCTGTCAAAGTAGTTGTAGACGGTCCCCTTGCCGAATTCCGCCCGGTCGGCGATCTCCTCCAGGGTGGCTTTGTCAAACCCCTTTTCAGCGAAGACGGCCTGTGCAGCGTGCACAATCTCCGCCCGGCGCACAAGCCGCTCCCGCTCCTTGCGGGTCGGAGGCTTGCCCCCTGGGGATTTGGGGCGGCGTGGTGTGGACGGCTTCGTCGTCATAGGACGCAATGGTCATAAAGTGACCAATTAGTAAAGTATACGACTGGACGTTCATGTTGCGCCAGAAAATCCTGCCGATGCTGTCAAAAAAGATGGCCAGCCACCCGGCTCTTTTCTTCCTGCAAAAAGCTGCCGGGCTCCGCATTCTTAGAACCGGCGACCGTAACTCTATGCGACTGTGGGCGGTTACTGCTATCGAGGAGTAGAATATGCGGCCTGCACAGAAAGACGGCACAGGGAGTCCGTCTCGGGCACGGTATCAGCGATAATAGATCGTCACTACATCGAAGAAATCTGCGCAAAGGTCGTCAGCGAATTTAGTCCGAAGCGGATTGTCCTCTTCGGATCGTATGCTTATGGGGCGCCGACCCCGGATTCCGATGTGGACCTCCTGGTCATGCTGCCATTCGAAGGTAAAAGTCTCTGGAAGTCACTGGAAATCCCGAATCGTGTGGACCCGCATTGTCCGGTCGATCTTCTGGCTCGGCGACCCGACGACGTTGCCAGGCGCTATGACCAGGGAGATCCCCTGATCCGGGATGCTCTGGATCGTGGAAGAATCATCTATGAACGAGGTCGTTAGGAGTGGATCGAAAAGGCCGCTTGGGATTACGCGACCGCGGGGCGGGAGCTGGGGGTCGAAATGGCCCCGAACTACGACGCGGTCTGCTTCCACGCGCAACAGACTATTGAGAGACTGCTGATGGGGTTGCTCATCCATCATAGCGTGAATCCACAGAAGATTCACGATCTTGCTCAGTTGAGCCTTCTGGTAACACAGGCGCTGCCCGAATGGACTTGGCCGGATGAAGAGTTGCGGTTCCTGAGCCGCGCTGCGCTCGATTTCCGATACCCCGGTGAGTCAGCTAATCGTGAGGAAGCCGCTGAAGCGTTCGCGATCAGCGCGCGTATTCGGAAGGCCATTCTGCCGTTATTCGCCTGAACGCGCAGCCACAGGGTCCGGCCGGCCGCGCGAGGTCACGGCCTTTCACCACATCTTCTTCCGCTTGAAGTAGTACACCATCGCTGCGACGATCGCGGCTGACACCCCCCAGAAGAACGTGTACCCGTGCTCCCACTCCAGTTCGGGAAAGTGCTTGAAGTTCATGCCATAGATGCTGGCAATCAGCGTCAGCGGCAGGAAGATGGTGGAGATGACTGTCAGCACGCGGATGGTATTGTTGACACGCCGCTGCACCGTCGAGAAGTAGACTTCGAGAAC
>JAVHPP010000091.1:0-41592 GCA_036170655.1 Candidatus Zixiibacteriota bacterium
GCTTGCTGTGGCCAACGCAGGTGTAGTCGGGGCCAAAGGTCATGCCAACACCGGACGGTACAAACAGGGTGTCACCACTCTTCGAGGAGATCGTGTTGTCCCCGCAGTCGTACGAGCAGAAACCAACATGCGGGCACAGGCCGATGTAGTTGACATTGCTGTTGACAAAGAACGTCAGGGTCGCAATCACGCCGGACAGATTGAACGCGCCCGGGGCGGGAGTGATACCGTTGTTCATGTCGGCAATGCCCACCAGCTTCACGAAACCATCGGGGCATCCGCCGCCGCAGTTGCCGCCGAACATGCCCGTCCGGAACGTGAAGTACTCAAAGGACGGATCAAGATCGGCGCCACGATTGGCGATCTGGAAGCTCAGGATGCTCTGATCGTAGCAGATCAAGAAATCAAAGCCGCCTTCGCCGCCGGACGAACCGGTGGCCGGATCAACCCAGATACCGACGGTCTTGTTTCTGCCACCAAACGTGTGTGCATAGCCTGGGGGAAGAATCGCCTGGCCAAGCGTGTCCAAATCCACGATGCAAACTTTGTACTTGGACTCAAACAGCACGTTGACACAGCACGCCGTCGAGGTTTGGCAGCCGTCGCTGACGGTGAAGCAAACCACGGCCGGATTCTGGTCGGTGGAAGGACGCGTGCCAACGATCGTGTTGCCACTGATGCTGAGCCATGCCGGCCACGTGCCGGATTGGCTGTAGGTCAGCGCATCGCCATCGCCGTCAGCCACGGGGCCCATCGGGATCGAGATCAACTGACCGATAGGAGCGGTCTTGTCAGCAGGATTCGAGCAGGTCGGAGCGGTGTTGGTAACATTCAGGTCGAAGTTGCAAGCGGCCTGCTGGCCAGTCGCGTCAGACACCGTGATCGAAATCGGGTGGCTGCCAACATCCTGGCAGGAGGTCTGATACGACCAGTTGCCATTGGCATCAACCGTACCCGGAGCGCCGCCGCCAAAAGTATAGGGCGGGCAGCCACCGGAAACGCCAACTGTCTTGGAAGCGAGAGCGCCAAAGTGGACGCTGACAGCGCCGCAATTGCTGGTCACCAGCGGGGTCGGAGCCACGTCAACATGGAATGTGGCGGAACCGCAGCTTCCCTGACCATTGGAGTTGTAGACTTCAAACACAACGTCGAAACCGGGGACATCAGCGCAGGTCGGGGTGTAGGACCACGAACCGGCAGCCGACGGCGGACCAGGCGTTGTGGTGGTGACAGTACCCGGACCGGAGATCTTCGCGAATGTGTCGGCTTCGTCATCCGTGGCGGAAAGCGCCTTGGATGCCGGCGAACCGACTGTCGCACTCACGTTGGTCAGAACGGTGGTGTTGACCGGGCACGGGTTGCACTGCACGCTGATGGTGCCCTTGCCAAACGACGGGACGAGTGAATTGGGTGTGCCAGTTGTCTTTACCATCAGAAGATGGTTGGCCGGGTCTGTGCAAGTGGTATCCACTTCGAATGTCCCCGGGCAGTCGGCGCCAATGCCGACTTCGAGCACAAACGACGGATCGCCAGGCGCATCAGTGCCGGGCGGAACGGTCAACGCACCCACGATCTTGCCGCGCACGATCAATAAACCGACCGGTAGCGCAGCCGCGTGGCTGGCATTGTCGTTCCAACTGATCGTCTTGAAGCCAACGTTTGGAGCTGTGGTCAAACAGAGACCGTCTTGGGCGAGGTAACCATTATGGATGGCGATATCACCCAACCGGCCGTTAAAACGGGAGGTCGCGCTGCCATCCTTGATCGCCAAGCTGGTAATGCTGGTCCCGCTGACGTTGACAATCTTCAACGGCTGGACATACTGCTTGATGTCAAGATCGTTGCGCACCAAGATGCCGATCGATGCGGTTGCACCGGCCGCAGTCGAGACAGACTGGACGGTCACATCGGCTTGGGATTGCGCCTTGGCAACAGCACCGAACAGGAACCCCAAACAGGCTGCCAGACAAATTGTTACTGCAAAACGTTTCATTGTGTTTTGCTCCTCATTGATTTTCCTGAGTTGAATTCTCGAATTCCCCAAAGAGAGACACATTCTGTCGGGGAACTCACGCGATAGTCATTCCCCCTGATTGCCGCGCTAAGAGTTTGCTCGTGTGCCTCAATACCGATTTTCTCTAATCCTCACCTCCAACATGCCATAAATCGTTCACGGTTTTTGTTGATTGAAGCGAGCGTTCAAAGACTCTTCAGTTCGTAACACCTCCTTTCACTGAAAATTGGTTTGTGGTTGATAACATCCGTTTTGACTTCAGTACCATCCGGCTACACGCCACCTCAATAGGGGTGTGTCCCGGAAAGTCCATGATGAACAGGCCAAGCCGCCCTAAAGCCGACTTAGCGGAAAAGACACAAGCAGACCGCCCCATTTCCGGGGAGGTTCGGCCACCACATCCACACAGCGCCACCCGATGGGCGCCGTCTCCAGATGGGTACCAATTGGCAGGACAACGAATCTGAGGGATTGTTATGCGTGTGGACCATGCACGTCCTCCCTGTTCTCGAATCCGGTCAATGGGCCGTCGAATTGGCGGAAAGCTCATTTTGACAACCGCTTATGGCTATCATGAAGCGATCCGCCGAACTTCCGTCTGCCTTTCTTTATCTCCCCGCCGTGAGCGGGAAGGGGTGTGTTGAGTCCGCGTGAAACGCGGTGTGTAACTGTGGTGATCGCTGCGCCCTTACCGAGACTACCAGACTCGATTCGTCACTTGGCCAGCGTCATCACCTGAGACCATTGTAGAACTGCCGTTGCTTGCTGTGAACCATATCGCATGTGGTATCATCAGTTGCCGAGCAGAATATAGACCCCCCTGCCAAATCTGTCAATACCCTAAATGCGTTTTTTTCGCTCGAGGGGTGCGTCAAACCAAAGGGGGCATACCGTTTTGCTTTCCAACAAGTTGCACTGCCGGGCCCAACTGACAAGCCGTTGTGTCAATTCGGGTTTGCGGTCCTGCAAACAGGCATGGCCTGTTCAGGGATGTCGCCGGGCCGTGAGGATTCGCTCAATGTGAGCCAAGTCTCGGTGGAATATCGGCGGATCCCAAGCCGGCCGCCGTTCGAGGAAATCGCGAATCTCAGTGCCCTGATCGTAGCCAATTTCGCTGACAATCCACCCGCCCGGTTTCAGCAGCGTTTCAGCGCCAACCAGCAGTTCGGAGACGATTTCGATACCCAATGGCCCGGCGAAGAGAGCGGAGTGTGGCTCGAAGTCAACAACGGAGCGATCCAGATACGGATCGCCCAAGGCCACATAGGGCGGATTGGCAACGATCAGATCGAAGGTCGGGACAGGCCGAAACATCTGCAACGACCGGCCCGCAACCAGACGCACGCGCGCTGTCAAACCGAGGCGGCGGCGGTTTTCGTCCGCCAGCGTCAGCGCTGTCGGTTCGATGTCCGTGGCGATGACCCGCACATCCTGGCGTGCATGGGCGATGGCCAGCGCAATGTTTCCGGAACCGGTACCGATGTCGGCCACGAGGAGTGAATCACACCAGGATAAACCGGGCAGACTGTCGAGAGAAACCAAGACGAGTTCCTCGGTCTCGGGACGCGGGATCAGGGCACGCGGATCGCACACGAGATCCATGCCGAAGAACTCCACCCTTCCAAGCACATAGGCAAGCGGCCGGCCGGTCAGACGATCCTCAATCAGCTTTGTTAGTGCGTCTTCCTGCGTCCGGGTCAGTGACAAGGCCGCCCGCAGGGTCAATTCGGTCGGCCCGCACCCCAGCAAATGACCGATCAGCCGATCCGCCTCAAACGTGGCCAGATCACCGGCCACCGGACGAAGCCGTGCCGCCGTTTGCCGCCGTCGCTCCGCAATGGTCTTCACAAGACAGAGGCGGACAAAAAGATCATGTCAGTCAAACGGACACAGAGCATCGGGGGCCAGAAAGCATTTCGTCCGAACAGTCCACAAATCGCGCGCACCCTGTCCTCGCCGATCCGAACAGCCGGTGTCGAGGGGGATTGTCAGCTCCGCGGCGAGTCGTCGGTGATTTCGCGGAACTTGGGAAGACAGCATCCCACGGCAGCATTGCGGCGCCAGCCGCACAGGCGCCTACCAAGAGAAAATCACGCCGGTTCATCGCCTCTCCCTCATTCCTTGTCCTCGACAAACGGCATCGCAGTGATCTTCATCGCCGGGACATAGAGCGCAGTCGAGTACTGGGGATACAGAACCCGATCCCGTCCAATCAGTTCGGCATGCGCAAACGTGTCAAGAATGGCCGGAGTCGCCCGCAGGTTGTGCACGGGCCTGGTAATCTTGCCGTTCTCAATCAAAAATGTCCCGTCACGTGTTGACCCGGAGACCTGTGCCTTCATCGGGTTGAGATAGTTGATGTACCAGAAGTGCGTGATCAGCAACCCCTTGGGCGTAGACGCAATCATGTCGTCCATGCTCGCGTTCCCCGGAAGCAACGTGATATTCTTCGGGTACGGCCCGCGCGGGTTGTCGGCCGGAAGTGCGTGCCCTGTCGACTCGGTCCCGGCCTGTTTCGCCGACCGGCGGTCGTGCGCGACACCACGGGCCACGCCATTCTCGATCAGGACAATCTTACGCTTCGGAACCCCTTCGTAGTCGAAGGGCAAACCGGGAAAGACCGACAGGAACGGATCGTCCTCAATGGTGATGTTGGCGCCGGTGACCGATGAACCAATCTTGCCGCTGAGGACGCCACGGCCTTCGGCGAAGGATTTGCCCGAGAAGGCAAGAAAGCCGAGGAACAAGAGAAGCTGGCCAACCGCCGCTGGCTCGAGGATAACGGTGTACTCACCGGCGGGAATAACCTCCGGATGGCGCGAGCGGACGGCCTTGTCGACGGCGATCCTGCCCAGACTTTTCACATCGAGTTGCGCGATATCATGGCTGACTCCGGTTGACCAGCCCTGCCCCAGCGATGCGTCATCGGATGCAGAGACCGACAGCTCTGCTACCGTCTCTTCATGGAACTGCCGTGTGCCTTGGGAATTGACCACGGCGACACGGTTTGTTGTGAGACGAAACAGGCCGGAGGATTGAACGCCTGCCGCCCGAGCCATTGAGACGATATCAGCGACGGCTCCCGCGCGACGTTCTGGCAGGCACTGATTCGTGCCCCGAAAGAAGGTCGCAACGGCAGGCGCAGTCTCCGAATTGGCAAAGCCAGGGAACCCTTCATCGGGCGCAAGGAATGATGCAATCTCCATCGCATCCGTAATGGCCCTGTCAAGTCCCTCAGCCGAGAGGTCGTTGGTCGTGGATACGGCCACGCGTCCATCTTTCACCAGACGGACAATGGCGCGGCCATCGGCGGACACCATATTCTGATGGATGCCGTTTTCGGCGAAACGGGTCGTGGCATCGCGCACGCCCATGTACACGAGCTCCGTGCCATCGGCTGCCGACCGCTTGACGGCGCCCTCCAAGGCGGTGAGGATTTGATCTTTCGACGGCGTCATGATGAACTCGTTACTACGCGGGCTGGCCGACCTTCACATTGGTGAATCGCGCCGGGGCGGCGCCTTGTCCGGTCCGCATGTTCTGCCCCGGCTGTCCCTTGCCGCAACTGGGAGTTCCCCAGATTCGCCATTCCTCCGGGCCGCAGATACGGTCACAGGAGTTCCAGAACTCCACGGTCGTTCCCGAATACACGGCGTTCTTGAAAATCTGGCCGCGCTGGCCGTTCTTGATTTCCCACGCGATTTCGCCACCCAGCTGGAAATTCTCTCTCCGGTCGTCGATTGACCAGTTGGCCGGAGTGGCGATGAGAACGCCGTCGGGCGTATCCGCAATCAACTGATCCAGCGTCCCCTGACCGGGGACCAGATTGATGTTGGTCATCCGTACCAGTGGGAGATCGCTCCACGATTCCGCCCGCATTGCGCCCGTAGATTGACGGTCCAACCGCGCGGCCGTTTCACGCGACGAGAGGTAGTCGACCAGCACACCGTTCTCGATCAGTGCCGACGCCCGCGCGGGAATGCCTTCATCGTCGTAACCAAATGTCCCCAGGCCCCCGGGCGCCGTCGGGTCGGCTTTGACCGTGACCGATTCGGACGCATACTTCAGGGATCTCAGGTTGTCCGTTGTGGCGAAGCTTGTCCCCGAAAAATTGCGTTCCGAGCCGAACACGCGGTCCAATTCCAGAGGATGGCCAATCGACTCGTGAATCTGGAGCGACACCAGATCACCGGAGAGAATCAGATTTGTGCGCCGTTCGGGCAAGCTTGGCGCCGTCAGCAGAGCAACCGCTTCCTCGGCCACCACAGGCGCCGCCGCCTCCATACCAAGACCCGTGATGATTTCATAACCGCCAGCGCCATGTTGTCCGCCCGATGTGGGGAATGATCGCTCGCCAACTTCGCGGCGGCTCTTCTTTGCCGCGGCGGTGAATCCGCCTCCGGAGTGGACGATAGTCTGCCGGATAACTGATCCCTCGGAGGAGTAAAACCACTTCTCCTCGCGGCGGAAGTCGAGAAAGGCGCTGGTGCTGTTGATACCGGGCGTGCGCCGCAAGATCTCATCCATCTGCTGCAGAAAACCGGCTTTTTCTTTCAGCGGTACTCCGAATGGGTCGCGTTGCACCGGTGTCTTGTACTCCCCTTTGACAGGAGCCAGAACCGGCCACTGGACGGGGGCAGGCGCCAGCTTTCCGGAAGCGCGGGCGATTTCGATCGCCTCTTTCAGCGTCGCCTTGACCGAATCCATCCCCAAGTCGGAGACGGCGGCGAATCCCCACGCCCCGTTGACCAGCGCTCGAATGCCATATCCGAAAGACACTTTGCGGTTGATCAGGTCCGGCTTGCCGTCCGCCAGACGGACGGACTCAGCCGTGACGGCAACAGCGCGGAAATCACAGTACGCCGCGCCATCTTTCCGTCCGCGCTCGCTGACAAACTGACCCGCTTTTTCAATGGCGACGATGTCTGGCATGCTGTCAGTCCTGACGATGGTGAAATCTGGCCGACGGGCTGCCTCAGGGCAAGAGATTTCAGCAGGAACACCGGAGTTAACGCCCCTTCAGGCGCACGGGGCGTCACCCCCACGATCCGGGCTTGTGAGGTTATTCAGACCACCCAGTGAAAGGAAGACCATTTGTCAAAGGGTCTGGAGGATTCAGGAGGCGGCAACGTGTGCGCCAGCGCTCGCCGCCAGCTGCCGTTTGCGATCATCTTCGCGGAGCGCCCCGATCAACGGGTCGAGTTCGCCGTCAATAATGCGGTCGAGCGTCTGGAGGGTCAGACCGATTCGATGGTCAGTCACGCGGTTCTGGGGAAAGTTATAGGTTCGGATCTTGGCAGACCGGTCACCGGTGGACACCATCTGGCGGCGTTCAGCGGCCAGCTTGGCATCATGTTCGGCCTCGGCAACGGCAAAGAGCCGCGCCCGGAGGACCTTGAGCGCCTTGTTCTTGTTCTTGAGTTGTGATTTTTCGTCCTGGCAGGTCACGACCGTGTTGGTTGGCAGGTGGGTAATGCGCACTGCCGAATCGGTCGTATTGACTGATTGTCCGCCGGGTCCCGAGGACCGGTACACGTCGATCTTCAGGTCGTTGGGACTGATCTCGATCTCAACCGGGTCGGCTTCGGCCAGGACTGCGACGGACGCTGCCGATGTATGGATGCGTCCGGATGACTCCGTGACCGGGACACGCTGGACACGGTGCACTCCCGACTCGAACTTCAAGGTTCCGTAGGCGCGTTCGCCCTCGACCGAAAACGCGACTTCCTTGAACCCACCCCCTCCGGTCGAACTGGAACCCAGCATCTCGACATTCCAGCCGTGTTTTTCCGCGTAGCGCAGGTACATGCGCATCAAATCCGCGGCGAACAGCGCGGCTTCATCGCCCCCGGTTCCGGCACGGATCTCGACGATGGCCGCTTTGTCGTCGTTGGGGTCCGGCGGGGTCAGCAGGTCACGTATCTTGGCCTCCAAGCTGGTCTTCTCGGCTCCCAGCCGGGAATGATCTTCCTGTGCCAGTTCGGTCAACTCTTGGTCAGCGCCTTCTTCCAAAATTGTCTTTGCTTCCGCAATATCCGCAAGGACCACGCGGTAACGTGCCGCCAGTTGCACGATCTCACTCAGGCGGCGGTGCTCGCGCCCCAGTGCACGCATCCGGGCGGCATCCCTGACCACCGTCGGGTCGGCCATCTGCGTCTCGAGGTCCGCGTGACGCCGGGCAATATCGTCGAGAATCTCAAGCATAACGAGAGCAGGGCTTCACCCGTTGTCGATTCGGACAGTCCCCGGCAGGGGCATGCCCACCGAAGACCAGATCGCGATCCGGGCTACTTCGAGCTGTGCATGATCAGGGCTGCGTGTCGTTATGTGTTGGATCCACAGCCCCGGCGCCGCCAGAACACGCCACCACCAGCGCTGGGTGTGACGCGCGGAGATCTTCAGAAGCTCGTACGCGGAACCGGCCACCACTGGCAACAACAGGAAATGCAGGACAAACCGATTGAAAAGCGGCGGCATCGAACCGGCGACCAACTGGTAGCTGGAATCGGCCAGCGAATACACCAAGATGGCGAGAATGGCGACGATAAAGATGAAGCTGGTCCCGCAACGCGGGTGGAAGGTCTTGTACTGTCTGACATTCTCCAGCGTCAGCTCGTCCCCGTTCTCGTAGGCGTAGATCGACATGTGTTCGGCGCCGTGGTACTCAAACAGACGGCGAAAATCCGGGAAAAAGCTGAGAGCACGGACATAGCCGACGAACATGGCCACCCGGATCAGTCCGGCCACCAGATTGAATGCTACGGCCCCTTTCTGCAGTCCCAAGGCCCGGGAAATCCACAAAGGAATGAACAGGAAGAAGAAGACTCCGACACTCAGCCCGACCAGCATCGTGAGCGCCATCGACACGGTTCCGAATCCGCCTTTCCCCTTCTTGGGATCATCACTTCCTCCAGCTGTCGGTGCGGGCCCTGATGTTTCAGATACAGTCCGGCTCTTGTCATCACGTGTGGCAATCTCGGCGGAGAAGTTCAGCGAGGCGATCCCCAGAACCAGCATTTCGAAAAACGAAATCGCCCCACGGATAATCGGGACATCCAACCAATGTTTCCGCTTGGCAAGGGATTGGTAGGATTGCCAGCGCACGACGATACCGCCATCCTGCGCGCGTACAGCCGTGGCGATCCGCTCGGATGAACGGATCATCACTCCTTCGATGACTGCCTGACCGCCGACTTTGGGATCTGCCATGTGATTTCTCATGATCTTCTATTGCTGGGCCGCTGGCACGCCTGGCAACACGAACGCGACGGGATCGGTCTTGCCTTCCCGTCGCGTGCAATGCCCGCCGTGGCAGACTAATTGATATCTATGGCTTTGCGGTGGCCGCTTCTTGAGAGCCAGTACCGGTCTCTGAGCCGACCATGCCATATTTGCGGCGGAACTTCTCCACCCGTCCAGCCGTGTCGATTAGTTTCTGCTTGCCAGTAAAGAATGGGTGGCAAGCCGAGCAGATCTCGACATGCAGATCCTTGACCGTCGAGCGTGTCGGGATCTCATTGCCGCAGGCGCACTTGATGGTTGTCTCGTAGTACTTCGGATGAATGTCTGGTTTCATTTCTTCTCTCCACTTCGCCCCAACATCATTTCGGGATTACCATGATACGCAATCGTCCTGGAAATGACAACCGATTTGTTGTCTTTGTTCCCAATGACGAGAGACACTCTATGTCAACTGCCTGCGAACGAGGTTTTCCGCGCCGCCAGCGACGACCAGCTCCTGCGCGACTGTGGAGAGTGGCGAAAATGGGAACTGGCGGCCATCACACGCGATGACCGACTTTTGATAATCAACATCGAGGTCTGGGCCAACAATTGTCGGTGCGGTGGCATCACTGTACTTCTCTCGCAGGAAGTCTACCAGGGCTGGGCACTCGAAGACGACAAAGCCGTTGTTGAAGGCGTTGCGCTTATAGGTCTCGTTGAATGACACAGCAATCACGCATTGGATACCACGGTAGTCGAGCGCGGTGGCTGCTTGCTCGCGGGAGGAGCCGGTGCCGAAATTGCGACCGGCGACGATGATGTCGCCCTTCTGGGCGAGTGTCTGGAAACTCGGGTCGTAGTTCAGCATGCAGGCGGCGGCCATTTCCTCATGTGTCAGATTGTCTTTGTAAGTAAAGGTGCCGCCGTAGATACCGTCGGTGTTGAGGTTGTCGACAGGGAGCCAGAGCGCTCGTCCGTGGATCGAAGACGGGAATCCGGCGACGATTTCTGTCGCTTTGGCCGCCTGCGGCGGTTTGTGATGCTTCGTTGATGAAATCCGTCCTGCCACTTCGCAGAAGTCGACGGGAGCCGAGATGTAGCCGGCCACAGCGGAGGCGGCCACGACCGCCGGGCTGCCGAGATAGACCTGCGCGTCACGATGGCCCATGCGCCCCTTGAAGTTGCGATTGGTCGCGCTGATGCCGACTTCGCCGGCCTGCAGCGTGCCGGTGCCCAGCCCGATACAGGGACCACACCCGGACGGGAGCATGATGGCGCCGGCATCCATCAGAATCTTCCAGTAGCCCGACTCCTCGGCCTGCTTCTGGATATTGACGGAGGCCGCCGCGACATAGAACTTCACCCCATCGGCGACACGCTTTCCCTTGATGATCCGGGCAGCCTCGGCCAGGTCTTCGAGACGCGCGTTGACACAACTCAGCAGGTACGCTTTGTCGATCTTGACTCGCTTTTTCTGAATCTCCGGCAGGGAGATCATGGTCTTGACATGGTTGGGACCAGACACGTGCGGGATCACTGACGATAGATCGAGTGTCAGATCAATTGCGTAATACGCATCGGGATCGGGACTGAGCCTGTCGGCATGCCAGCGGTCAACATCGGCCCGTGAGTACCGCGGCGTCCCCTGCAAGGCAAGAAAATCGGCACGGCCATGGAGATAGTCACGGAGCACAAGATCGAATGGGAAGACCCCGGCCAGTGCGCCCCATTCGGTCGTCATATTGGCGATGCTCATCCGCTGATCCATCGAGATACTGGCGATGCCATCACCGGCGAACTCAACCGCCATGTTGAGCACTTCATCGTGGTTGAACAATCCGCAGAGTGTGATAATGATATCTTTCCCCACGACTCCCGGGCGCAGCCGCCCGGTCAGCGTCACACGTGCGACCGGGGGCGCCTGCCACCATGTCTGCCCAGTGGCCCAGATCGCCGCCGCGTCGGTGCGTACCACCGGCGTGCCCAGCGCCGCCATCGCGCCATATAGATTGGAATGAGAGTCGCTGCCGACAACCATGCTTCCCGGCGTGACGTAGCCGTACTCGACCATGACCTGATGAGAGATGCCGGTCCCGGCCGGGTAGAAGTCGATGCCGTGCTCCCTGGCGAACACTTCGATCCTGGCGTATTTGCCGAGATTATCAGAGGACGTGTTCTGGATATCGTGATCGATGGCAAAAACCGGCTGACGCGGATCAAAAACCCGGCCGGCGCCAATGGTCTTGAACTTGCTCATTACCGCGCTGGTATTGTCGTGCGTCATCACGTGCCTGGGGCGGATGCGGATGAAATCCCCGGCGTGCACCAGTTCTCCAGACGCAATCCCCACGGCGTGGGCGGTGGCGATTTTTTCTACAAGTGTCTGGCCCATCGACGGACTCCCCGAATATTCAGATTCCAAAAACAGCGATCACCCACCCACCAGCTCGAAATCGATAAAGTCGGCGTGATGCAGCACGATGCCCTCGGGGGTGCGTTTCCCGCCGGCCGCTTCTTTTGAGTGCATGGCAACAACATGGATAACCGCATCGGGAAGACCCTGCTCCCAGCAAAGGCCGACCCCCGAAAACGGGTGACGGAGCAGCTTGCCGTGCTCGCTTTTCACGAACTGTCCATCTTTCTTTGTGAATTCGAGCGCCTTGCCGACATCGGCCAGCATCGCACCGGCAATCAGGATGTCGCGGTTCACCATATTCCGGCTGCCATAGGATTTGTCGAGGACATCCCAGCAGGCCATGCACATCTTGCAAACCGTCCGGACATGTTCAACGAATGTCACGCTGACATTGGGCACCAGAAGAGTGAACGGCATGGCGCGCAGATCATCGTATGTCAGATCGCTGCGCTTCATCGCCGCGGTCCAGGCCGCAGCCGTTTTTGCGCGCAATGCCGCGTCCTTGATTTCATTGATCTCCGGGAAAATGGACAGGATTTCTTCGGGCATGGGATATCCTCGCTGTTCCATTCAAGTCAGGTGCCGCAGCGGCGGTCCGTCATAAGTGATGTCGGTTGGGTGGATCCGCCGCATCGGCTTCTGGCGTGTCTTTTCTTCATGCGCATGGGCCAGAAGACCGGGCAGTCGTGAGATCATAAAGAACGCATTTCCAAGCGCCGGCGGAATGTTAAGATCAACCAAGACGGCGGCAATGGCGCCATCTACGTTCAACGGCAGCGACTTTCCGGTCGCACGTGCAATCGCCGCTTCCAGAGCACGCGCCATCTTCAGTCCATCTCCGGCCTTCTCGAGATCGTCAACCATCTGCAGCAGCCGTGTTGTGCGCGGGTCTTTGGTATGCAGGCGGTGGCCAAATCCAGGGAGGCGCGCACCGCGGGCCTTGTACGAGTCGAACGTCGACTTGGCCGCATCTTCGACAGACAGTCCCTTGTCCCTGACCAGAATCAGGGCCTCACGCATCGCGGTCATGCTGTCTTCAATCGCGCCGCCATGGAACTTCGAGATTGCGAGTATCCCGGCCGCGACCGCTGAGCCGAGAGGCGCGCCCGTCGATGCCACTGTCACTGTGGCGAGCGCCGATGGCGGCGATGTGCCATGGTCGAGCGATGAGACAAAGATCGCATCGAGGATCGTGGCCGTGGCCTTGTCTGGGAGTTCGCCAGTCAATGCAAGGTAAATTGCCTCGGCAAATCCGGCATGTCCCATCAATTCTTCGACCGGGTACCCGCGCAGACGGATTGTATTCGGCCCGATTTCCGTGATGGCCGACGGCCAGTTCAGTTCACCCATTTGTCACCTCAATCTTGCCAGTCCGGTCTGTGGAACAAACGCATTGTGCATCCGTGTCACAACGCCCGCCGTCATCGGGAAATGGGGATTTTCGCGGTGTCCATAGGGCGGATGACCGATTTGACGGCATCGGGAATGTCGCCAAAGTTATCGACCACGGTGACGCCGACCTCGCGCAGACGTTTGACTTTCCCTTCATGGGTACCACGGCCGCCTTCGATGATCGCACCGGCGTGTGAGAACCGTGTTCCCGACTGGGCGCCCTTCCCGCCAATGTAGGCGACCAGAGGCTTGGTGAATTTTCCGGCAGCAATCAAGTCAGCCACGCGCTCTTCCTGTGTCGAGCCGATTTCGCCGAACATCACGATGCAATCCGTTTCCGGATCCGCCTCGAATAACTCCATGACCGCCGGATGGTCTGTGCCGACGATGGCGTCACCACCCACATGAACGATGGTCGAAAGACCAATGCCAGCGCGGGACAGATAGTAGGCGATCGAGGAGGTGATCCCGCCCGATCGCGACGACACACCCACCCGACCGGGAAGAAACCAATCTCTGGCCGCGGCGGCGGAACCACCCATCATCCCAAACACGGCCTTGCCGGGCGAGAGCAATCCCAAGGTGTTCGGGCCGATGAATCGCGCCCCCGCGTTTCTGGCGGTGGCGGCGATTTCGAGGACATCGTAGATCGGCACACGGTCAGGGACGATTACCAGAAGCTTGATGCCAGCCGCCAGCGCTTCCAGCGCGGCATTCTTCACCAACGGCGCGGGCACAAAAACGACCGAGACATCCAAGACACCGATCTTCTCCACTGCTTCGATGACCGTATCAAAGACGGGTACACCCAGCACATTCTGTCCCCCTTTGCCGGGTGTGCAGCCGGCGACCACACGGGTGCCGTAACGCTGCATCAATTGTGTGCGCGCCATTCCCTCGCGCCCGGTGATACCCTGCACAATGACAGTCTTGATTTCGTCGACGAGGATGCTCATGGTATCTGAGAATGATACGTTTCTTCTGGTTCTCCCCTGACGGGTCAACGGACACGGCAAGCCGTGTCCCTACAAAGTCATGGATCCTCAGTTTTCGGCCGCGACCTTCGCACGGTATTCATCCAGTCCAGGAATCGGCAGGATGACCCGTCCGCCGCTTTTGCCACCGACGCGGCATTCGACTTCGCACGCCAGACATTCGATGCACTTGCCGGCTTTGGCCTCGTCACGCGAGATGTTCAGCACCACAGCGCCATTTTCTTCTTTCAGGATCTGGGGCACGCAGGTCTTGATGCAACTCTTCGTCGTGCACTCGCGGCACAGCGCGTGGTCGAAAATGATCCGGCCGGTCGGAGTTTCAAAGGAGTATGGGTCCTTGGCCACGAAGTCGAGAGTGACGGGCGCCATGGGGCGCGGCGCCGTGTCCCCTTGCCGTGCATTGAGTAATGATTGCATCCGTTCGGCGCAGAAGTCGGCGGTGTCGTCTTTCTTGTATCCCTCGACCGGCGCCGGGAGGTTTTTCGTGTATTCGGTGAGAATGTGGATCGCCTGATCTTCTCCGTTGCCGCCGAGACGGATCACGGCGGGAATGGAAAGATTCTCCTCCCAGAATGCCTTGACCAACCCGCGCGCGGAGTGAAATTGCTCCTGTGAGGCAACACCTGATCCCGAACCGAAATAACCGTCAATGTTGGGTTGCGAGAGAATGATCTTGGCGGCACGGTAGACTTTCGAGGCGGGCGGATTGCCGGATGTGTCGGTAAAGTTGGCGATCTTGTATCCGCGTTTGACCAGCGCATCCATCGACATCATGGAACCGCCACCACCGGCGCCGTGAAATCCCAGATACCCCTCTCCCCGCTTGTACCCGCGCGCCATCTCAATGAAGTAGAAGGTGCCGCGGTAGTCATTCTTTTCCACAGTCCAGGCGATTTTGTCGAGTTCGGTGGGCGGGCGCCCAAACTCGCGCGCAATTTCGATCTTCAATTCCGGGTGACGGAACACGGCATTGTCATCGACCACGAGACGGCAATCGCACGCGGTGAGCTTGCCATCGGGACGCAGAACAAGCGGGTTGATCTCAACGGACCGCGCCTCCCACTGGCGCGCAACCTGCCAGAGTCTGAGCAGGGCCTTGGTGAGTTCGTTCTGGAGCGAACCCGTGACGCCCGTCTTGCGCACCGCCTCGCGCGCTTCGTGTTCGCGCAGCCCGAAGCGTACATCGACCGGAGTCTTCGACACACTCTTGGGAGACTGGCGCGCGAGTTCCTCAACGCCCGATCCGCCAATCGACGAAAAGATCACCAGCGGCGTCTTGTTGGCATCATCCACGATGATCCCCGCATAGAACTCGCGTATAATTTCGACCCTTTCTTCGATCAAGACCTCAGTGACATCGAAGCCGCCGAGTTTGAGCGCGAGCATTTGTTCAACGGCTTTCGTGACATCTGTCGTGGTATCGACAAACGCAATGGCGCCCTTGGCTGCACGCGATGTGGTCCAAGCCTGGGCTTTCACCACGGCAGGGAGACCGCAGATATCGAGGGCGGCCCCGACCTCACGAGCGGAACGAACAACCTGTCCCTTGGGGACAGCAAATCCTGCTTCCCGCAGAAGCTGCTTACCCTGATATTCATGTAAACGCGCCATAGAAAGATTGACCGGCGTCGCTACCGGTCAGAATAAACAATATCGGCTGACCCAAGATGGTTGTCAATGCTGTGCAAGATGGCACGGGAGTTTCTGACACCGCATGGGTGTTTCCCCGATCAGAGGAAGCCCCCGTACGGAAGTCAGCCTGATTCATTAACACCTCGCCCGTCCGGCGTCGGACCGAATTCGCTTGTCCTGATGTTTCGTAATTAACAATACTTGTGCCCTGACCCAAACGCACAGAAGGAGATCGAATGATGGCCAAATACAAGATCGCATGGATGCCCGGCGACGGGATTGGTAACGACGTTCTGGAGGCAGCGAAGATCGTCCTCGAGGCGCTCAAACTGGATGCCGAGTACATCCACGCCGACATCGGTTGGGAGTGCTGGCGCCGGGAAGGGAACGCGCTGCCGGAGCGGACGCTCAGTCTCCTGCGTGAAACCAAATGCGCCCTCTTCGGCGCGATCACCTCCAAACCCAAGGAAGAAGCGGAAGCCGAACTGTCACCAGCGTTGAAGGGCAAGGGGCTGAAGTACTCGTCGCCGATTGTCGGTCTGCGTCAGGCATTTCATCTGCATACCAACCTGCGTCCGTGCAAAGCATACTCCGGCAACCCGCTCAACTATCGCGAGGATATCAACCTTGTGGTCTTCCGGGAGAACACCGAGGACCTGTACTCGGGCGTGGAGTTCCATCCCGTCCCCGATGATCTTCGCGCCAAGCTCTCCGAACACAACAAGAATATGAGGAGATTCGACGCGGTGAGTGGTTCGGACCTGGCGATCTCTTGCCGTATCCTGTCGCGCCAGGCGTGCCGTTCAATCGTTACCGGCGCCTTCGAGTATGCCCGGAAGTTCGGCTATCCATCGGTCACGGTCATTGAGAAACCGAATGTCATTCGCGAGACATCCGGGCTGATGGTGCGCACCGCGCGTGAGGTGGCCAAGAACTACCCAGCCATCAAACTCCGCGAAGCCAATATCGACGCGATGTGCATGTGGCTGATCAAAAACCCGCAGGACTACGGCGTGCTGGCGACGTCAAACCTGTTCGGCGACATCATCTCCGACTTGTGCGCGCAACTGGTCGGAGGCCTGGGATTTGCCTCTTCGGGGAACATCGGCGACACGTATGCGGTCTTCGAGCCAACGCACGGATCGGCGCCCAAGTACGCGGGCCAGTACAAGGTCAACCCGATGGCGACACTCCTGACGGTCAAGCTCATGCTCGACTGGCTCGGCGAGATCAAGATGGCGACACGCGTTGAGAGCGCCGTGGCAAAGGTGATCAAGGCGGGACAGTGCCGGACCTACGACATGGGCGGGAACAATACGACGCTGGAAGTCGCCGAGGCCGTGGCCAGAAACCTGTAAGTCAGAACCGCCGGACGCACGTGACCCGCGGCGGGAGTTGACGCTGACATGACCCATGCCGGCCCCTGCCGGTAATCGTTAGAAGGAATCTTTCAACGCTTTGGTGTCGGTCATCTTGCCGGTGACCTGACGGCGCAACTTGATGCGCGTCAACTCGGGATCGGACTGAAAACCATATCCGGCCATCACGTCATCTCCACGCGTGATGACCACATACCCATCCGTGGAAATCGTCCGACTCGAGTCGTTCCAGGCCAGTTGCTCGGAGGTCAGCGTTGTCCCCTTGTCGGCCCGGATGCGCACATGACCGAAAACTTCGAGGCCGCGCTGATGTTCACGGAGCAAAGCAGAATCAGCGAGAAGCAGCGACGTGTGCTTTCCCGCCTCATTGAAGAAATCCACCAACAGTTCATAGGCCCAGGCGGAGTCGCGCTCGGCGTAGTTGACAATCCGTCCGCTCTTAATCTTGGTGGTCACCACCGCGCCGGTGAGAAACACGGTGGTGGCATTGGTGGCTTCCGACGAAGGAAATGTCTGGGCTGGCGGTTTGACCGCCGGTTCCTGGGCTCCGCAGGAGACGAAGAAGAATGCTCCCCAGAGCATGATGATCGCGGCCCGGAAACGGCCGGACGGACGGGGATCCCCTGTCGGGAGACACGTGCCCATAGCGTCTTATACCGCTCCGGAGGTGAGGATGTCGTGCAAATGGAGGATGCCTCTCGGACAGCCGTCGCTGCCAACCACAAACAGTGTCGTAATCTTGAATCCCTCCATTTTCCCCAGCGCCGCCACCGCCAGCTCAGTCTCCGCAATGGTTTTCGGATTCTTGGACATGACATCAGCTGCCGAAAGCGACATCAGATCGCCGAGCTGTTCGATGCGCCGACGCAAGTCACCATCAGTGAAGATGCCGACCAAATGCCCATTGTCATCGATGACTCCGGCCGCTCCCAACCGCTTGCGTGTCATCTCAACAATAATATCTTTGAACGGCGCGTTGAGCTGAACCAACGGGATGGAATCACCGGTATGCATCAGGTCGGCGACCGTCAGAAGCAGGCGGCGTCCCAAAGATCCCTTGGGATGCAACCGGGCGAATTGCTCCACGGTGAAACCCCGTTCTGACAAGAGCGTAACCGCCAGGGCGTCACCCAACGCCAATGCCGCTGTCGTCGAACAGGTGGGTACCAGATCATGAGGCTCCGCTTCGCCGTCAACCACCGCGTCCAAAACAACATCGGCACGGCGCGCCAATTCGCTGTCGAGACAACCGGTGATCAGAACGATCGGGGTGCCCAGCCGCTTGAACGCCGGCAACAACTCGCCGACCTCGTCCGAAGCTCCTGATTTGGAGATTGCCAAGACAACATCGCCGGTACCCACGATACCGATGTCGCCATGCCCCGCTTCTACGGGATGGAGAAAGAAGGCCGGTGTGCCGGTTGAGGACAGCGTCGCGGCAATCTTCTGGCCGATCAGTCCGGACTTGCCCATGCCGGTGACAATGACGCGGCCTTTGACCTTCAGGAGCAGCTCCACGGCGGCGTCAAAGCGATGGTCGATCCGGTCGGCGAGAGCCGCGACCGCTTTGGCCTCGCTCAGGATAACGTCACGTCCGGTCCGGCAACGGCGCGAGGTGTCGCCCAGCGGCGATTGCAACAACGCGTCCGGCTCAGCGCCGGAATTCGGATTCTTGTCATTCCACGGTGTCGTCATTTTCGCTCTTTGGCCGATTCCGGCCAGACAAACCCGCGCGCGTCCAAGACCGCATCGATCGCCTCACGCACAATGCCACGTCCACCCGGCGACCGGCCGATCCAATGGGCCATGCCCTGAATCACTGGATGGGCATCGCAGGGCGCCAACGTAATGCCGGCAACCAGAAAAATCGGACGGTCAGGAAGATCATCACCGACAAACAGGCACTCGGCGTCGCTCAACCCGTGTTTGCTCTTCAGTTCTTCATAGGCCACGCGCTTGTCGCGCACCCCCTGGTAGACATCGCCGATCTGGAGAAATTCGGCGCGTACCCGTGTTGACTTGTCTTGATTGCCCGTGATGATGGCAAACTTGAGTCCCGCCTGATGACCCATGAACATGCCGACACCATCGGGGACCCAGAATTTCTTCATTTTCTCGCCATTCTCACCAATGTAGACATAGTTGTCCGTCAGGACGCCATCGAAATCAAAGACAATCATCCGGATTTTCACCAGGCTGGCTTTCGATGGTTCACCATGAATGTGGTTCACCATGTGTGGTTTACGCGTCTTTGGCATCACCCTCCAGATTGGGACAATTCACGGTCGTCCGGCGATCCCGTCAGCACATTCCCACAATTCAGCGATGCGTGCCAGAGGCCACTGTGTTTCGCGGTCGGAAAGCGCGTTTTCCGGATCGGGATGGACTTCACAGAAGACCGCGTCGATCCCCACCGCGAGCGCCGCACGCAGGAGCGGCAGGAGAAACTCGCGCTTCCCCCCGGAGCGTCCCCCCACCGAACCGGGGGTCTGGACGGAATGAGACGCGTCGTAGCAGACGGGGAACCCCGCGTGACGCATCGTCGTCAGCGAACGGAAATCGACGACGAGATCGCCGTAGCCGAACGTTGTCCCGCGCTCAGTGAGTATGACCTTGTCGTTCCCAGCACGCACCGCTTTGTCGGCGATGTGCGGCATGTCGGCTGCCGATAGAAACTGTCCCTTCTTGATATTGAGGGGCTTGCTCGTCTTGGCGGCGGTTACAACGAGATCCGTCTGGCGGCAGAGAAAAGCGGGGATCTGAATGAGATCGACCACGCCGGCTGCCGCATTGATTTCCGCCACCGAGTGCACGTCGGTGGTTGTCGGCAGCCCGGAAGTCGAATGCACTCTCTCCAGAATCTTCAAGCCGACATCGAGGCCGGGCCCGGCATAGGAATCCGCACGAAGCCGATTGGCCTTGGCATAGGACGCCTTGAAGACAATTGCGCGATTGTCCTTCATGGCGGCAGCAGCCAGACATTCGGCGATACGAAGCGCCATGTCTTCGCTTTCCAGAACACAGGGGCCGAGAATCCAGAGCAACGAGCCGGCGCCGACCGACGCTGTGCCGACGGAAAAATGACGTACCATCGTCTCGTGACGATTCATGGCGCTGACGGGACAATAACCTCCGTCAATGTGATTCGGCGTTTTGCCGCTGAACAATGACGCCGCTCTGGCGGGCCTGGCGAAACCGGAGTGCCGCGCCAACAAAGTCGCGGAAGAGCGGATGGGGATCCGTCGGACGCGATTTCAACTCGGGATGGAATTGAACGCCCACAAACCAGAGGTGATCGGGGATCTCGATAATCTCCACCAGCTCTCCGTCAGGGGACAGACCCGACGCGACCATGCCGGCGCCAGAGAGCTGTTCGCGGTAGTGATTGTTGAACTCATAACGGTGGCGGTGCCGCTCGGAAATCTGCGCCTGCCCATAAGCACGATGGGCTGCCGAGCCGGGGGTCAGCACACAAGGACAGGCTCCCAGACGCATGGTGCCGCCCATATTTGTGACCTCACGCTGCTCCGAGAGCAGTGTAATCACCGGATGCTCGGCCTCGCGGTTAAACTCGGCGGACTGTGCTCCATCCAGCCCGCACTTGTTACGCGCCAGCTCGATCACGGCACACTGCATTCCCAAGCAGATTCCGAAGAAGGGGATGCCATGCTCGCGGACAAATTGGATCGCGTCAATCTTGCCCTCGACGCCCCGCTCGCCAAACCCACCAGGGATCAGCAATCCATCGACATTGTCCAGCAACGTTCCCGGCCCCTGCTTCTTGATGCTCTCGGAGGAGACCCACTCCAGTTCGACATGAGTATCGTTCGCCACGCCGGCGTGGACAAAGGCCTCGATGATCGACTTGTACGCATCTTTCAGATTGACATACTTCCCGCAGATGGCGATGCGCACGTGATGAGCGGGATTCTTGATCTTGCGCACCATGTCCCGCCAGTCGTCCAGCGCGGGCGGCGGCGCCTCAAACTCGAGCATCTGGCAGACCAGATCATCCAGCCCCTGCTCGTGAAAGAGGACAGGGACCTCATAGACAGACTCAACGTCGAGCGCAGAAAAGACCGATTCCGCCGCCACGTTGCAGAACAACCCGATTTTGGCACGGATGGCATCCGACAGATTGGCCGGCGTGCGGCACAGCAGAATATCCGGCTGAATCCCGATCTCGCGCAGGGCCTTCACCGAATGCTGCGTTGGCTTGGTCTTGACTTCCCCGGCGGTGGCGATATAGGGCACAAGCGTCAGGTGGATGTACAATGTCCGATGCCGCGGACTTTCCAGCCCGTGCTGACGGATCGCCTCCAGAAATGGCTGCGACTCAATGTCACCCACTGTCCCGCCGATCTCCGTAATCACCACATCGATGGGACCATTGCGTTTTTCGATCCGGCGGATGCGGGCCTTGATCTCGTTGGTGACGTGCGGAATGACCTGCACAGTGGCGCCGAGATAATCCCCACGGCGTTCGCGCGAAATCACCGTCTCGTAGATCTGACCCGTCGTGACATTGCTCTGACGGGTGAGATTCTCGTTGAGGAAACGTTCGTAATGACCCAGGTCAAGATCAGTCTCGGCGCCATCATCAAGGACAAAGACCTCGCCGTGCTGGAACGGGTTCATGGTGCCGGGATCGACGTTGATATAGGGGTCGAACTTCTGGAGCGCGACCGTCAGGCCACGACGTTTGAGCAGGAGTCCCAGTGATGCGGAAGCAATGCCCTTCCCCAGCGAGGATACAACTCCGCCGGACACGAAGATGTGCCGCGTCTGCGTCGTGCTCACCGTCTCACTCCCCCTCTCACCCGACGTTTGTTCAGCAAACGGGCTTCCAGCGCAGCGGCATCTGCGGGCGAGTCAACACCGTGAGTCTGGACCCGGCATAGCGACACCGCCATGGGCACATCATGCTCGAGCAGTCGCAACTGTTCCAATCGCTCGCGTTTCTCCAATGACGTCTGCTCCCACTGCGAAAACTGCAATAACTTCCTGCGTTCAAATGCATACGCACCAAGATGCAACAGTGCGGGCTTTGCCCCGGAAAAGTCATGCGGGATCAGTGCCCGTGAAAAGTACAACGCCCGCCCGCTTTGCGAAACAACAACTTTCACACGGTCACGGTTTGGTGACTCACCAACGCCGAGCGGGCGCGCCAGAGTCACAACGGAACACGCCGGATTCGTTTCCAAAGCCGAAACAAGCTGATCGATCGGGCGTCCATCGGGGAGCCATTCATCTCCCTGCCAGTTGATGATCCAGTGGGAACGCAGTCGTGAGGCAACCAGCGCGACACGGTCTGATCCGCTGTTCAGATCCCGGGGCGTGAGAACAATTTCGGCGCCGGCCTGTGTTGCAATACGCCCGATGCGCGGGTCATCGACAGCGACGATCCACCGTCCGACACGTCGCGACTTCAGACATCCACGCAGAACCCATTCGAGGAGGGAACGGCCCGCGATGGGAACGAGGAGCTTCCCGGGAAAGCGAGTCGAACCCCATCGAGCAGGAATCACGCCTGTGATTTGATCCGGACCGATTCGAAGATTTCGCCCCACGGGTCCGTAACATAGCGACTGTCATTCCGGGGTCAAGTGTTCTGATGTGCGTCAGTCTTCCGATCTGTCAATCTGTAGGGACCGTCTACCCAATCACTCTGGGTACGCGGAACAAACCATCCCGGGAATCGGGCGCTTGCGACACGGCGGCCTCGGGATCAAGCGACGGAGTCACAACATCATCGCGCATCGCGACGGCGTCTTTGATCAGCGGCAATACCGGCTCCTCCGATCCGTTCCCGGAGATCGCCTCAGACAACTGCGCCATGTATTCGGTAATCCGCGCAAGTTCCCGCCCGAACCGTTCGATTTCTTCCTCGGTCAAGTCCAGACGCGCCAGTCTGGCGGTGCGGACGACATCCTCACGGGTTATGGTCATGGGATTCTCCGTTTTCAACTCTTTAGTCGAAACCAGACAGAGTCATGGTATCGGGAGCGAAGGCGCGTGTCAATGCGATTCCCCTGCACCCGTGCGCACATAATCGTTACCCCCTTCAACCGGGCTGGTAGACACGGAAACCCGCTTGCCCGCCTTGGTCATCTCACGTTCATTGTCTGCTGTGCTGTTCCTTGGAGAGCCGACCCGGCCATGAAAATTCCTCCCGAACATATTCAAGGTGCGATTGCTGGCGCTGGGCTTGACGGCTGGTTGCTCTGCGACTTCCACGGATCGAATCCCATCGCAGGTGAGCTCGTCGGCGTCTCGGGGCTCGTCACCCGCAGATGGTGCTGCTGGGTGCCACGCCACGGACGCCTCCAAATGGTCTGCCACACCATGGAGCGCACACCGTTTTCGCATCTCGACACCGAATACCGGTATTACCTGTCGTGGCGTGAGTTGGACGCGGCGATGCGATCGGCGTTGGGCGACGCCAGGCGGATTGCGATGGAATACTCCCCCGGTAATGCGATTCCGTATGTCGCCCATGTCGACGCGGGAACCGTCGAGAAGATCCGTTCGTGGGGGATCGAGGTGGTGTCGTCCGCGGACTTGGTGGCGCATTTTCTGGCACGCTGGACCCCCGAACAGATCGATGGACACCGAACAGCGGCGGCCGCTCTGCTTGACATCAAGAACCAGACATTTGTGTGGATCGGTGAATGCTTGAGAAAAGGCAAGTCTATCAGTGAGTACGACGTGGCCGGCTTTGTCAGAGATCAGTTTGCGGCACGCGGGCTGATGACCGATGCGGGACCGATCTGCGCCGTTGATGGGCATGCCGGGAGTCCGCATTACGAACCGGCCGCCACCGGCTCGACGCGACTGGGTCCGGAACAACTGGTGCTGCTTGACCTCTGGGCCAAATGGAGCACACCCGATGCCGTCTATGCCGACATCACCTGGACTGGATTCACCGGCAGCGTTGTCCCGCGACCGATGGCCGAGGTGTTCGATATCGTGCGCCGGGCGCGAGACAGCGCGGTCGAATACGCCAACGTGCGTCTCGCCGCCGGAGCGGCACTCCACGCGTGTGAAATTGACGACGCCTGCCGCCGCGTCATCGCCGACGCCGGATATGGCGACCGGTTTATCCACCGGACTGGGCATTCAATCGGCACCAGCGTTCATGGCGTGGGACCAAATATCGACAACCTCGAAACGCAAGATCAGCGGCTCCTCGAAAACGGGATGTGCTTCTCGGTTGAACCCGGCATTTATCTGCCCGAGTTCGGGATCCGGTCGGAGATCGATGTCCTGATCGAAAATGATCGTGCCGTGGTCACAACGCTGCCGCTGCAAACGGAGATTGTCCCACTGCTGCCGTGAGCGCATGCAGATTCCCCAGGATGGCGAGATGACAGCGATTCTCACTCCTGCACGCAGACAAATGCTGAAGGAACGGATGGCAACGGTCCCCTACCCGAACCTGCTGGGCATGAAACTGGTCCGACTCGCGCCGGGTGAGGCCCGCATCAGCCTGCGGGCGGCGGTGCGCTTGCGTCAGTATCAGGGACTGATCCATGGGGGTGCGATCGCATCGCTGGCAGATACGGCGGCGACTTTCGCGGCATTGACAGCCGTCCCGGACGGAATCGACGTGGTCACGATTGAATTCAAACTGAACTTCCTGGTTCCGTTCAAGAGCGGGCGCGCGCTGGCCGTCGGACAGATTCTGCGCTTGGGACAGCGAATCTGCACAGCCGATGTGCGGATCATCGCCGCACATAAAATAGCGGCCGTCGGGCTGTTTACCATGATGTGTTTCTCGTGCAAAGACGCTTGAACAGGAGTGAGAGAGCAGCGAGCAAGACACGATATGTACATCTCCGAACAAACGATCGCATCGTGGGCATCCCGTTACGGATCACCGCAGACATGGTCGCATCAACAGCCCATGACAGAGAGCGATTACGGGATTGTCACCGGGAGTCAGAAGCACGGCCGGCGCCACGACGTCACGTTCTACATCGAACAGCATGGCCGAATCGCGGTCATCGCGAAACCGTTCTACCCACCCGGTCTCTACCGCGCCCCGTCTGGGGGACTTGAACCGGACGAATCTCTGGAAACAGGCGCACGGCGCGAGGCGCTCGAAGAAACGGGGCTGCGAATGACGCTGGTCCAATATCTGCTGTTCGCACGCGTGACGTTTGCATCCGGCCGCCACCGGCTCGAATGGCACTCGCATGTTTTCTCGGCAACAACCAGCGATGCAGTTTTGATACCGACTGATCACCATGAGATCCGCGAAGCCCGCTGGGCCTCGCCCGGTGAGTTTGCCGCATTCGGAAGAATTATGCGTCAGTCGCAACGGGGTGGCCTGTTGTATCGCGCGGCCTTGCACGAGCGAGTCGCAGCACTTCATCCGCTGTTCCGGGACACGGCCATCAAGGCAGCGGGAACACATTCATCGCGTCCCACCCGTTGACACCACGGTATTCCATGAGATATTGTGGAGGGACAGGTGAATCGTCTGTCGCGCATCGCCCTCACATGAGCATGGATTCTCGACACAACTGAATTGGGGATGGTTGCCACAGTCTGTGGGAAGCATCCAACTACGTACGCACCGGGGCAAGCACGGACTTGATGGCGCCGATAATGCTACGCTGCTGCCGCGTTCCGTATCTTCTTCGTAAACCACAAGTTAGACAACACTCATCGGGGTCGACCGACAGCGATTCCAGTCGGCACCTGGCTTGCCCTTAGGCGCAGTGGGCCGAGATGTGTCGGTTCCCGAGCGGCGAAAGGATGAGCCTCATGCGTGTCCGGTACATACTGACCATGGACAACCTGCACGTGCACGGTGAGCAGATCGACAACCTCGTGCTCGACTGGGAAGACGAATCCAGCCACGAGGAGATCATGCGTCTCTCACAAAAGTGGATCACGTCGCGCAACTTTCTCACCGAACGAATGAACGGCCTGACAGAAGTGGGAGAGTCGTCGCTGACAATTGAACCGATCGATCCGGAACCGGTGAGCGGGCTCCCGGAACTGAATTCCGCGCCATGATCGCTGGACTTGCATCCTATATGTTGAGCACGGTCCACGTGTTCTTGGGAGCCCTGTGGGGGCGTGTCGTTGCCTTGGATTTCTATCTTCAGAATCACTTTGGCCGTCTGGGCAAGTACGCCGTCTGGGCATTTGTGATCCTCGTGGTCTTTGTGCTGGCCGGTCATGCGACGAAGTTCACGTTCCAAGTGGTCCGCTACGTGCTGCTGCCTTCAGCGATGCTAACGGTCGTCCTGCTGATGCTGATGCCCTGCTGGGCGCCGATGAAAACGTTCCCTGTCTTTGTGGCTGTCAGCAGTGTGATCGCACTGGCACGTTCTCATTAGACCATGGTGGCGCAATGCATTGGATCCGACGACGCCCACGCCTCTGCCCGATGTGTCGGGAGAAACTCGAACCGCTCGAGCAGCAGCGGCGGATCTGGGTGTGCCGTCGTTGCCTGCTGGTCCTGCATGGAGACACGTTCGAAGCGATCAAACCCGAAGCCCTCGGCTCGGCGTCGTTCTACGATCCGTTTACCTGAAAACCGAATTTCCGGGCCTTTTCAGTCCGGTCCGACCGCATCGATTGTGCCGCCACCGAGCACGCGGTCCCCGTCGTAGAAAACCGCCGACTGACCCGGAGTAATCGCACGCTGCGCATCATCGAAGATCACGGAGACGGCACCGTCCGTTACGGCGAGTTCCGCCGGCGCCGCCGGATGGCGATAGCGGATCTGGACCAGTGCACGGAATACCGGAGAGGAAGGACCGGCCAACCAGTTGACGGCGCGCACCGCGCATTGGCGCCGGTAGAGATCCGCATTATCGCCGATGCTGACAGCGCCCGTCACGGGGTCGATGCTGGTCACGTACTGAGGACGACCGACAGCGATGCCCAGCCCATTCCGCTGCCCGATGGTGAGCGATTCATAACCGCCATGACGCGCGATAGTCTCTCCTGCCACATTGACCACCGGACCGGGTGCAGGTGCAACACCGTCACGCAAGCCGCGCTCACGCATGAAACGCCCCAAGTCACCGTCACTGACAAAGCAGATGTCACGGCTCTCCGGCGTTTCGGCGTTGGGCAGCGCGAATGCACCAGCGATCTCGCGCACGGTGCTCTTCAGGAGTCCGCCCAGTGGGAACAAGGTTCGTGTCAGATAATCGCGCGGCACCCCCCAGAGAAAGTATGTCTGGTCACGCGACGGATCAGCGGCGCGTCGCAGTTCGACGCTGCCATCATCTCCAGCAGATAGCTTCGCGTAGTGCCCGGTGGCGATGGCTTCACATCCAAACCCAACAGCCTTTTCCCAGAGCGCTGGCCACTTGATCTTGGTGTTGCAGACCGCACATGGGTTGGGCGTGCGGCCCCGCCGATACTCGGACACGAAATGGTCAATGACATCGTGATTGAATTGAGCAGTGAAATCGATTGCGTAGTGCGGGAATCCATATTGATCCGCAACTGCACGGCAAGCGGCAAAAGATTCAACGGTGCAGCACCGTCCGTCGCGGGCGTTGTCGCCGCCGACGGCGCTGTAATCCCACAGCTTCATCGTGATACCAACTACCTCGCATCCGGCCTTGGACAAGAGAACCGCCGTCACCGACGAATCGACACCCCCAGACATAGCCACCGCAATGCGATGCCCAATCCAACGGGGATCAATGAGATTCCTGTGCGGGGCACCAAGATCAGTCATGGGGATGGATATCACCTCAGGCGCGTGGGGACACCATGGCCCGGAGGCGGGCCACTTCCCCGGCCACCGCTTCTGCGATCAGAGCGGCATCACCGGGGACGTTCTCGCGGCCAAAAGAAAAACGGATGGCACCCCGCAGATAGCGCGGATCGACGCCCATGGTCGTGAGCACATGGGACGGCTGGGCGGCGCCGGTCATACAAGCCGAGCCGGTTGACACGCAAATCCCGTGGAGATCGAGAGCAATGGTCAGCGACTCTCCATCTACACCGCCGAACCCAACACTCACCGTATTGGGCAAGCGACACTCCGGATCACCGAAGAACTCGATGTCGTCAATATTCGCCGTCAGCCGCTGCCGGAAGTCGCTGGCAATGGACGCCACTCGGGACATCTCGTCGGGGTCTTCGGTGAGAATCTTCATCGCGGCCGCCGTGCCCGCCACCCCCGGTATGTTTTCTGTCCCCGGCCGGCGCCCGGTTTCCTGTCCGCCGCCATGGATGATTGGCGCCAGACGCGTGCCGGAGCGAACATAGAGAATCCCCACGCCTTTGGGACCATAGAACTTGTGTGCGGCCAGCGACAAGAGATCCACTCCCAGATCGTCGACATTGACGGGGATCTTTCCCATGGCCTGGACCGCATCGGTGTGGAAAATCACGCCGCGTTCGTGCGCAAGATCGGCCAGCATTCTGATGGGATGAATGGTCCCCACTTCATTGTTGGCCAGCATAACCGATGCGATCTGCGTTGTTGGCTTGAGTGAGCGCGAAAATTCATCTGGATCAACACGCCCGAACCGGTCAACGGACAGAATCGAGACGTCGTATCCATGGCGTGCAGCCCAATCGGCCGAATGGGTGATGGCATGATGCTCGGTCGATGCGGTAACCAGGCGCCGACAGCGGGCTTCAGGCGACACCAGACTGCCGAAGAGCGCCAAGTTGTCTGATTCGCTGCCGCTACCGGTGAAAACAATCTCCGAGGGCTTGGCCCCCAAGCACGAAGCGATTTCCGCCCGGGCCCGATCCAGTAAAGCCCGGGACTTCTGCCCCAGACGGTGCCCGGATGACGGGTTGCCAAATGTTTCGACTGCCATCTCACGCATCACGTCGGCGACACGGGGGTCCGTGCGCGTCGTGCTGTTATGGTCGCAGTAGATCGTTCTCATGTCACATATCAGGATTGAAGCGTCAATGCATGCACCATGCTAAGCAGTGACCCGCCGGCGAGCAAAGTCTGCCGAGGCGCCGATGAAAGCCCGGAAAAGCCGGATGGTGGCATCGTCCTGCGCCCGAACTTCGGGATGCCACTGAACGCCTACGACAAACCGGTCCCCATTCCCCTCGACCGCCTCGATGACACCATCTTCCGAGGCCTTGGCCACGATGCGCAATCCCCGTCCGACATCCTTGATCGCCTGGTGGTGGCTGGTGGCCACAGGGATGCGTGCCCGTTCCAGCACCGCATGCAACCGGCATCCCGTTGTCACTTCGACATCGTGCGACTGCACATACTTCCCTCCCGACCCGCGCGAATGGTCGCGCGGCTTGCCGGGAAACTGTTGATCGAGATCCTGGTAGAGGGTCCCTCCGCGAGCAACGTTCAAGACTTGAATCCCGCGACAGACGCCAAGTATCGGCATACCGATCTCATCAGCGGCCGCGATGGCAGCCAGTTCGACCGCGTCGCGCGCAGAATTGAGCTGCAAATTACCGACCGCATCGGCTTCGCCATAATGTTCCGGAGCCACGTCTTCCCCGCCGGTCAGGAACAAGCCATCGCTGCGTCCGATGGCATACGACACAGAGGAAGGATCGCACCTGTTGGAGATCAGAAGGGGTACACCGCCTGCGCTTCGGATCGCCTCGGAAAAGGATGACGGCAGCCACTCGAAGGGATAGGGCGTCGGTTCCCGGCGCGAATCGTCCGCCGGGCGGTCACGCAGGGTCAGGATAATGATCGGCTGTTCGCTCATTTTTGTCGGCAACCTCCCAACGGAGAAAATCACACAAGATTACGCAGCGCGAAGATCAATCGTTGTCGGCAAAGAACCGGGACATCAGAAAGCAAACAAGATCGACAGATGCAGTCGATCCGAAGCTGGGTAATCGGGATGCAACACCCGCCGGGCATAATCGAGACGGATCGGGCCAACAGGAGCAATGTATTGTACACCGACACCCAGCGAGAAGAGCAATTGGCTGAGGGCAACGTCGTGAAAGCTGGACCAATTGTTCCCGGCATCGCCAAACAGAGTAAACCAGAACTTTGTCATCAGCGGGGTTCGCAACTCGAAATTGACCAAGGCAATGACCCTCCCCCCGGCCGGTGCTCCGAGGGAATCGACCGGACCGACCCGATTTTCAGAATACCCACGGATGGAATTGGCGCCTCCCAGATAAAAGCGGTCGATCGTGGGAACGAATGCTCCGCCCGAGTGCAGACCCGCCCAGCCTACACGGACACGACTGGCCAGGACTGTCGGCGTACTGATGATCTGATACCGCGACCAGGTGAAATCAAGTTTGTAGAAGTCGCTGGCCCCGCCGAGTATCCCTCCGACGTAGTCGAAGTCGAAGCGTGTTCTCGCACCCGCAGTCGGCACGAAAAGGTTGGGACGGGTGTCCCGCTCGAGCGCCATTTTCCAGCGGCGTTTGACGGTGATACCCTGTTCGTCCAATAGCGACTGCTGCCGCTCTTGGGGAAGGCCGTAGATATTGACCCTCTCGACAACCAGCGAGGACCAGACGCGGTTCACACGCCGAAAGCGCCGTGTCACGCTCAATTCACCCGACATTTTTTCCACACGGTAGTCCTGCGTCGGCGAACGGACTCCCGGTTCATAAGCCAAGGTCAGGGACGTGGGAAGGCGTAGCCCAAAGATCCATGGCTCCGTGTATCGCCCAGAGAACCGGTGATGCAGAACACGCCATTCCGTCACGACCACGAAACCCGATTGGGCGGTCAACGCCCACTGGCGACCCGTCCCCAGCCAGTTGCGGCTTCCCCACTCGGCGGCATAGTCGAGGGTCAGGTCCCGATCCGGGTCCTGTCCGGCCCCGATGTGGAACCCAATGTAGGATGGAGGCCGTTCCACCACGTGGACCTTGATGTCTGCGGTTTGGGGCGACACCCGCGTGGTGGTATCCCGATAGACGGGTGTCACTTGAACAAAGGTGAAGAGACCCGTGGCGTACAAATCCTGCTGCCGTTCGAGCAGTTGTTCCCGTGAGAAGAGGTCCCCCTCGGTCAGCCGTACTTCACGTCGCACGACGTTCTCTCGCGTGCGCAGAGTGCTGTCGATGAAAACGCGTCCCAGTCTGACCTCCGGCCCCTCGTCCAGGATGAAGAGAACATCAATAGTATCCTGGCGCGGGGTAACCTGTGCATTGATCCGGCTGAAGGGGTGTCCCCAATTGGCGCAATCTGCCTGCATCTGGGCTGCCACCAGGACCAATGCGACCGAGTCAGCCGCGGTTCCCCGTTTCAGCAGGGAAGCGCGACGATCCAGACGAGAAACCAGCGATTGGTAGGTTCCCGTGACCGACACCTCACCCCAGAACGATCGCGACCCCTCGGCAATCGAGACATCCAAGACGGCATGATCCTGATCCTGCTCCGGTCGCGCGGTGATCGTGGCGCACGCCTGCCAGAATCCCAGCGAGCGGTATTCACGTTCGATGGACACTTTGTCCCGAACCAGAGTCGTCGGATGCAGGCGTGGTTTGGCACGCAGACGGAGCCGCGACCAGAGACCTGCCGGAGACAGTTGCATCAAATGCCGGATACCACCTTTGCTGATGAAGGCATTACCGTTTACGTCGATGCGTGTCAAGGCAGGCCGCTTCCGCAGCCACTGCGAGGTCCACTCGGCCGAGGAATCGCGCATCTGGGCTGGCACCGGCATTGCGAGAATAAGCAGCAGTGCGGCGGCGACGCCGGCCAGCATGGTGACATGTGATCTCAATAGTCCCAATTGAGGTGAAGGTTTAAGCGGTAGAGGTTGTTCTTGTCCCGGTTGCCTTCAAGATAGAGCCGACGGTTGAAGCGATACTCGAACCCGACCTCCTGCCCCGCCCCGACATCGAGGGGACTCGATCCATACAAGTATAGATGTGGCGAGACATACCGGCCAACGGTGATCTCGGTCAGGCGCGGGTCGCTTCCCGAGGTGATCTCGAGGGTTTCCAGTCTCAGCTTGCGTGCCACCACTCTTTGGACTTCGGAGAACAGAAGGCCGGTTGCGGCGAATTTCAGCCGGTCGGCCCATGGGTCTCGCGCAGCGGTGGTGTCCCCCGCGGCCAGCGTGCTGTTCGCCATGAGCAGCAAGAGAAAATCCTGCTCCGTGTATGGCGGTTCAGGCTGAATCAGAGGCTGACTGGCCCGGCCAGCAACGTGAACGCCCAACTCAATGATGTCTCGATTACTCGTTCCCGGCATCGTCTCGACACGTGGCTGGTTGATGCGGAATGTTACATCGATGTCCAAGGTCGGGTCGGGAGTATTCGGGTCGTCAAATGTCAGCGACCCCCGGCGGATGGTGCCAGTCTTATCAAAGATATACACCTTACCGCGCAGGATTTCCGCCGTGCCGAGGTATGTCAAACGGCCACGATCACGCACGAGCCGCAAGTCGGATGAGAGCTCGGCATCGATCTGGTCGTTGTGAATCCAGTAATTGCCCGGCAGTTCGACGGTCATGTCCCAATTCCAGAGCGTTGTGTCCAGAGGTGTCTCCATTGTCTCGTTTGCAAAGGGCTCTCGATCTTCAACGCGGGTGGGAGAAATCCGGCCGCGCACGGTGGGAGGCGTCGGTCCCTCCACCGTCAGATCGAAGTCGGATTCGACGGAGAAATCCTCAAACTCGAAGCGCACGGGGACATGCCGCCCGGTCAGAGAAACATCATAGTCAAACTGGTTGTATGCCAGGATACGCACTTTGCCGCTCGCCGTGATCTCGCCGGTGCGTCGCTTTTCCCGAACAATTCCTGAGGCCCGCTTGATTTCGACGGTGTCCTGGTACAGAGAGACGTCGATTTGCACGTCCTGGATCGGGTTGGCGATATCGACCGTTTTGATGACCCCACCACGCAGATACGCATCGCCTGTGATACGTGGGGTGCGGGGTGTTCCGCCCAAGGCCACCGAGACCGAGAACGGCCCGCGGATCGATTCGAGCGTCTCGGGAAGGAAACGGGTGACCGCATCTAACGAGGCACCGGTCGCAACCAATCGGCCCGACAGGGGTTCATCCAGCACCTGCGCTTTCGGTGAATCGAACCGCAACTCCATCGGCAGCACACCAGTCACGAAGATCCGGTGATCGGGGCTTTCGAGGACGAGTTGATCGGAACTGAGACGCCGGTTGGAGTAGGACAATGTCCCCGAAAGATCCCCAAGGGATCCACTTTCGAAGCGAAGATCCAGAACGTGCACGTCGAGGTCAAATTTTGGTTCGGACAACGTACCCTGCAGGCGACCCGTACAGTCCAATTGACCATCCAAGGCTGTCTGGGGGAAGAATCGCCGACCAATCGTCGGGACAGGAACCCCCTCGACATCCAGAACGAGATCCAACGATTCGTCGTAGTTGACCCGGCCATACAATTGCAGTGTCCCCCAGGCGCTCTTCACGGAAAAGTCGGAGAAATTAAATCCGGTGGAATCGACCACGAGCTTGACCGTGTCGGTGGCGGTCAGGGATTCATCGAGCCAATGGGCAGTGACAGGATAGAGCGTGATGGGAATGGTATCGGCAGTCCAGTCGAGCTGCCCCCTCCCTTGGATCACCGCCTCTGGCGCGCTCCACGACAACGAGTCGAAGAAGACAAGATGTTCCGCAAGCCTCGCCCGCACATAGACAGAATCAATACCCCACGCCCATGCCATCGAAGGGCCGAAGCGTGCTTCCACATCGCCCGTGGGATGGGTCAGAAAACGCGGCACAAAAAAACTGGCTTCGAAGCGATGCGTCGTCAAATCGTACATCCGCAACGAATCTGAGGTGATCCGTCCGGACAGGTTGGGATCCCGGGTCAGACCCGACAGATAGACATAGCCATCGCTTCGTCCGGCGAGAGAATCCACAAACACGTAGGGATCCCATATCCGAAGATCGTTGCAGGTGACATTTGCAAAGACATCGATCGAGTCGGAGAAGCTAATGCGCCCTCCTCCAACCATCCCGGTGGGACCGCGCTGCAGACGGAAATCCTGGGCAAAGACAATGTCTTCGGACGTTGCGCGCAGCAAACCAGCGGCGGAGTCAAAGGTGACACTGTCGAACTGACCGGGACCCAACTGGATATCCAAGTCCAAGGCGAGATCCTCGTTCCGCAATCCCTGCCCCGTCATCCGGACATGACCGGAGAGGTCCGACGCAAACGTTCCCGGGGCGAACTGCTCCAGATTGAAGTGCTGGACGTTCCCGTGGTACGCATATCGTTCCGGCTTGACGCCGAGGTCAACCCATCCCGCACCGCGCCAAGTGGCGTGGGAGACATCGCCGGAAATCGAATCCAAGGTGATATGGGATCCCATTACCGAAAACTGGGCACCCACATTGTCGAATGTGAACCCTTCGAAGTCGCCATTGATGTGTCCCTGGCCATACCAACCACCGGAATCAGAAGGTGGAGCAATGTCCCCGGTAAACAAAACTGTCCCATGCAAGTCCTGGCCAATGAGGCCGCCGAGCTCACTCAAGTCCAATGGCTGAGTTTCGAGTTTCCACTTAATCGGCGTACCCGAAGCCAGGATCCGAGAATGCGAGGTTGTAATATGGACTGAATCGGCGGACCAGATACCCTTCTCCGTTTTCCAGATCCCGGAAGCGAGAGTCCGCCCCAGCCTTGGAACCACCGTCGAGAGCCGGTCAAGGTGCACCGTCAGCCGCCCATCGGCCCGTACTGCCGACAGCGCCACATCGATCGAATCGAACAGCGCAGTTGAATCGTGATAATGTAAGAACGAACCGTGGCGAATGATCAGCGCAGCCAGATTGAAGTTGAACGCCGCACCGGGGCCGGTCTTTTCTCTGTCGTGTTGAATGTTCTGTTGCAATCTGGTGCGCGTGGGCTCCGGTGGCCACCAGACACGGGGAGAATCCAAGAAGACAGACTGGATTTTCCATTCTCCGCGCCAGAAGTCAGTGAGAGTGTACTGAATAGAGAGACGGGGGATAATCGCGAGCGTGTCGGCGGTGGAGTCCACTGTGCTGATGACCACCGAATCGGCGATGATCTCTGAAAACAGGTTACCGGAGATGTCGCGGACATCGACATGAAGGGATGTGGTCTGGGCCAGCGCCCGATTAAGATATCCCATGGCGCGGCGTTGCATCCATCCGGATTTGAACGCCCAGACCACCGTCGCGCCTATCACAAGCAAGAGCAACGCGAAGGACAACAAAGGGATTGTATAACGCTTACGCACCGGCGCGAACCACTGCCCTCGATCACACGTCATTGACCATGGGCATCAGATAGGATACCAATTGTCCAGCCAACGGGCAAGTAGACAGACGGAAGATCCGCACGGTCGATCAGCGGGGAAGTGTGCGCTGCAGGAAGAGCAATTCCATTTTCAGAGAATCGACTTGCCTCTGGAGGGAAATGAAACGCCGTTCCCAGTCCGCTGCGGGTCGTGCCGTTGCGCCCGACGGGGTTGGCATGGGAGAGCGGTTGTCAAACGATGCGGGGGTCGGCACAGCCCCTCCGGACGAACGAACAGTCTGCGGAATGGGGGAGTCGGACGATGATCCGCCCTGACGTTGCCAGCGTGATTTCGCATCATTCTCCACCATGCTGAGGTGGCCGGCCTCTGCCCGCCCCAACTCGACAACAAGCTTGAGCGGCTGGCCCCCACGAATCAGATCAAACATGAGCCGCTGTCCGGGACGCCCCTGACTAACGACCTGTCGAAATCGCCGGACCGATTTCACGGCCTGCCGGTCGACCGTCGTGATGACATCGCCCTCGAGCAAGCCCGAGGCCTTTGCCGGTGTGTTGTCGACGACGCTGGAAACGAGGACACCTTCGCTGGTCTTGAAATGCGCCACGTACCACCCGGTCAGGTCTTCGACGTAGATTCCCACATATCCCCGAGGCTCCGCGCCGGTGGCAATAATTCGTTCAGTTGTCCGGAGCGCTGTTTGGATAGGCACCGCCAGCGAGACCGAAGAGGTCGGCAGTTCCAGTCGGCGACCGGGCACCGTGACCATCCCCAGATCCTTACCCGCAGTGCACTGCATGGGATCGATGTAGTATGGCTCAGATATCTTGGCCTTGATCATACCGACAACCTGACCACGTGTGTTGACCAAAGCGCCTCCGGTGCTGCCCGGAGAAACACCCAGAGACAACTGGATGGTCCCATCGGGACGGAATCCGTTGACCTCCCCCCAAGACACGCCGCCGGAGTATCCATACGAATTGCCGACGGCAGCCACCAGAGATCCCACACCCAATTCGACGGCATCACCGAATGGCGCTGCTTTCAAACCCTGGCTTTTGATTTGCAGGACGGCCACTTCGTCGCTCGATCCCAGGAGCACCGCTTGAAAGAGTCGTCCATCGGCGGCCTCGACCCAGAAGTCGTCCGAGCCATCGACCACTCGGCTACATGTCAGGATACAACCATTACTGTCAAGGACGACACCCGACCCCACCGACATCGCCGGACTCGCGGCCGTCTGGCCGAGACGTGTCTTTTCCGCGCTCTTGGTGGCGCGGATCGTCACCACAGACGGCGCCACCGCCCCCAACACAGCCTGGAGATCACGCTCGAAAAGTTGGAGAATGCTCGGCCGCTCGGCCAAGTCGGTCTGCGCGCGTGCCAAGTTGTGGGGACCAAGACAGAAGACAATTCCGACACACAATGTCATCGGGAAAAGACGCCATACTCGATTTCGGAAAAGCCGTCTGTCGTCAACTGGAAACCGTTCAAGAGTCACGTGACTGAGTGACCTCCTTCCCTATCGTCATTCCATTGTACCCCGCGTCTAGTGTCTGGCGCCATAGGTTTCATCAGATTGCGGGCCTTGACTCTCACCACTTTTCTTCAGCGGCGGCCAGAAACAGGAACGGCCGCCAAAAGGTGGCCGCCACAAACACCTAAGTCACTCCAAATCAATAGCTTACCGTGCGGACCATCTGATCGGAACGCTCCATCGGCAGGATATAAACGGGCATTGGCTTCGCAGAGTTGGGATCATCCAAACCAACGACATCGAGGACGTAGTCATTTGTCCCCTGACTGGCCTTGAGATAGAGACGCTGCAGCCGACGCGCTCCCGGGGAAAACTCCTCAATGGGAGTCCAACCTGCGGGTATCGCAGGATCAGTCTGGCCGGATACAAGAGCTCCGAAATAGTCAAGCGTCGACTGTGCCCTTGTCTGGGTCGCAACCAATAAGGCCGCTTGGGACTTGTTGGTCATGTGGGCGCGGTACCCGCCATAGGTCAAGCCCACAATTAGAACCACCGAACAGACCGCCATTGCACGCCGCCACGGATTCTGAGCGATCAGACTGTACCACGGCGCTGAGGCGGCAGACGCGGTTGCGGTACGGCTGATCGCCGCACGCAGCCGCAGGTCGAAATCCGGGCGTACGGCAACTGGCTCCATACGGCCCGCCAAAGTGGCGATCTCGGAGAAATAAAACGACTCACGCCGACAGACGGGACAGGACTTCAGATGGTCATCCAAACGCGCACGCTGGCGTTCGGACAAGGTCCCATCACATCGAGCGGACAGGTACCAATGTGCCTTGCGACAACGCACGCGACTGCTCCAGTTTCGGTTTGAGTTGTTCTTTCAATTCGGCGCGAGCACGATTGACTCTGGACTTCACTGTACCCAAGGGAACACCCAAGATCTGCGCCACCTCTTCGTAGGACATCTGTTCGACATCACGAAGGAGGAATGCCGTTTTGTATCTGGCTGGAAGAGTGGCTATGGCCTGTTGCAGGATATGTCCGAGCGCCGACGGGCCCATTTTGGGATCGGGCAGTTCTATGCCCTTGCTGGCCATGTCTAACAAGTTGACGAACTTGAACTTACGGTACCTGCGGAGCTCGTTCTTCGCCAAGTTCAGGGCGATCGTGTAGATCCACGTCGACAGGCAATAAGAGAAGTCGTAGTCCTGGCGATGGGTCCAAACGCGCAAGAATGTTTCCTGAACAATATCTTCCGCCTCGGCCTGATCATTGAGCATGCGATAGATCAGGTTTACCAATCGGGTCTTGTATCGCCCGACCAGCTCCTCAAATGCGTCGTAGTCGTCCTGCTGGACGCGTCTCATAAGAGTGTGGTCGATGGCTTTCTGTGTGTCCAATGTGCCCTCCGAGTCTGCTGAGCCACGATCGTCAAACCAGTTCATATACACGGCAACCCCCATTCCCGTTCCGTTTTCTTGTACGCAGGAATTGGTTCATTCGAAGTTGTTCTGGTACTCCTCAAGCAACAAAAACCGGGCAATGCACTGGCCTGCAAAAAGATAGCCACAGCGTCGGTGCTGCAACGCAATCGCCTCTCCCGAGGCAGATTCATGAACTGAAGGGGTATTCACCTTCACACGTTGGCATCCAATGTCGGCGCCTGCACTGATTGAGTGCATCCGCAGTCGGGAGTTGTGCGGAAAACGCATCTGGGTTATGCTCACCATGTGGGACATCGATCCGAGACAATAGATCGAACCGAGATGGACAAACTGGAGTCCCCGCTTTCTCGTTGGACACAACACAGGACCCAATCTCAATTCGGGGACGCCGTTTTGGAGGATCATTTGGGCAGACCGGGAGTCGGCTTCTCGGGCTTGCAAACAGGCAACTGCATCGGGCGGTTTGCTGCCATGGATTCCTGTTGGACATACGAGACGGTTACTGGCGTTGCGCGGGGCGATACCCCCGCTGATCCGCTGGAGAGTCTGAATCATGCTTTCGAGGAAACAAAGAGAGCTTTCCCCAAGGCGGGGATGATTGGGTACATCGCCTATGAGGCGGGGTTCCGGTGGCTGAATCTGAAGCCCCGCCGCCCTGACGGCGACCCGTTTGCTCTCCCGCTGGTCCAGTTCCTCGTCTTTGATGAACTTGTGCGTGGAGCGAAGGTGCCAACGCGATCATCCCCATCGGTTGCCGGCGACCCATTCTTCCCTGATCAATACCATCGCCTTCTTGAGTCACCCCATGTTCGGAGGACAGTCGATCGTTCCGATTATTTGTCTGCGGTTCGCCAGATCAAGCGGCACATCAGCGATGGAGACATCTACCAGGCAAATTATACCCAGGCCTTCGATATTGAGTCTCCACTTTCCGGGCGGGAGATTTATGGCATGCTGGCCCGCTCCAATCCAGCGCCGTTCGCTGCTCATTTGCATTTCGCTCCGGTTCGCATGGGCGACAGCGATCGTGGCCCCCGGATCGCCTTTCCGACGGTCGAGGTCATCAGCAGTTCTCCAGAAAGATTCTGGAAAAAGCGCGGCGAATTCGTGGAAACACGGCCAATCAAAGGGACGATCGCACGGGGCGTGACCCCGGCCGAAGACCGGCTCTTGCGGCGCCGGCTTGTCGCAAGTGGCAAGGACCGGGCCGAACTCCTGATGATTACCGATCTGGAGCGAAACGATCTGGGTGTTTTCGCGGATATCGGGTCAGTGCAAGTGGAGGCGTTGCGCCGCATCCGTGGCTTTGCCTCGGTGTGGCATCTGGAATCCATCGTCACGGCACGGGCGCCAGAGTCAACCGGATGGGAACAGATCATGCGTTGCATGTTCCCGGGCGGCTCGATTACCGGCGCTCCCAAGAGGCGCGCCGTGACGATATTGAGAGAACTGGAGAATGTGCCGCGCGGCGTCTATTGCGGGGCGATTGGATGGATCGACAGCCGCGGCAATGCGGACTTCTCGGTCGCGATCAGGACAATGGTCAAAATAGGCAGCCGGGTGCGCGTCTATGGCGGCGGCGGCATCGTTGCCGACTCCGATCCTGACGCCGAATACGAGGAATCGCTGATCAAGGTGGCGCCCATTCTCCGCTGCCTGATTCGTGAGTGAACCGCAGGAGTCTGGACCATGCAATCAGGAAGAAGCAGGCAGGAAGCAGGCCTGACAAGACAGACGGAAACGATCGTGTCCATCGACGGCCGGATCAGACGCGGAGCCGCCGCAACAATCTCGGTCCACGACTGGGGGTTCCGCTACGGATGGGGAGCATTCGAGACAATCCGTATCTATGAGGGGCGGCCCGTTTTCCTGTGGCAACACCTCGAGAGGCTCGCCCGTACAGCACGGGTCCTGCTTCTTGCGGAAACGGACGAATCGGGATGGTGGCGGAAGGAGATCCGGCATGTCGTGAACCGCACACAAACCGGTCGCGCGGCTTTGAATTTGTACTGGACACGTGGTGAAGCGCCATCGTTCGCGGGGCATCGGATCGTTTGCGTCCGTCCGCTGCCTGCCCAAAAACAGGGTTCCTGCAGGGGGTGGATTGCACCCTGGCCGGTCGAGCCACGCGCACCGGGCATTGGCGCCAAGACCCTGGCCTACCTGCCCTATACGTTCTCCGCCGTCTGCGCTCAGGCAGCAGGATTCGACGACGCGCTCCTCTTGAATACCCACCAGCGGGTTGCGGACGTCGCCGGCGCGTCGCTGTTTATCATCGACAAGGGACGTCTGCTCACCCCCCCTGTCGATGAAGGCGCCCTCCCGGGAATAACACGGGGAGTCGTGCTGACCGAAGCCAAACAACTGGGCATCCCGGCAAAGGTTATGCCTGTGCCACGGAAACGGCTGTTATCAGCCGACGCGGTCTTCTTGACCTCGGCGCTGCGCGGAATACGTGTGGTGCGCCAGATCGACGGGCGCCGTGTCTCCGCGTCGCCTGCGGCACGGCAGATCATCGACCGTCTGCGACGGGGGTATGCACTGGCAGTCCGCGACGATCTGGCGGGTTTCTCATGGCAGACGAGCAAACCATAACCCCTGACAATTTCTGTTGACACGGTCGCCCGGTAGCGGATTCTTGCATTTGGCAGGGGTTATCCGAGAGGGGGTACTATGCGTTACCATGCGCCCGTGACCGGGCTTGTATTTGTGGGTTTGCTACTGGGATCGAGCCTTGATGCGTCGGCTCAGTGGCCGCGCCGCGACCGGCGTCCAGCCGAAAACGAAGACAAGACCGTCGCGACCGACGGCATGCAGGCACCGCGAAGGATGATCGACGCACCCACAGCCGGGACGCTGGCGCGGGGTTCTTTTGACACCGAGTTGCGCGCGTTTCCCCAGGGAGGCGTGCTGGGCATCCTCCAGATTGGCCTGACCAACCACTGGCAGATCGGCCTCAGCTACGGCGGAACCGAGATGATTTCCTCATCGGATCCGAATTGGAACCCACGGATGCAGTTTCTGACCAAGGTGCAGCTCGTCGGGGAAAGCATGGCATTCCCGGCCGTCGCAGTGGGTTTCGAAGAGCAGGGATTCGGCCCATGGATCGATTCGTTGCACCGTTACGAGTCAAAGTCGAAGGGTTTCTACGCGGTCGCGTCGAAGGGATACCGGGGAAGCGGATTCACGTCATCCATGCACGGCGGAGTCAACTACTCCCGTGAGGACCGCAGCGACAATGACATCGACTTCTTCTTCGGCGCCGACATGCGGTTCAACACAAATCTGGGTCTGGTCGCCGAATACGACATGGGGCTCAATGATGACCGGCCGCCCAGATCACTGGGGAAGGGGCGCGGGTACCTGAACTTTGGCGTGCGCTGGACCATGCTGGAACGGTTGCAGATGGAAGCCAATCTCAAAGACTTGTTGGCGAATCGTCG
>JAVHPP010000092.1:0-12442 GCA_036170655.1 Candidatus Zixiibacteriota bacterium
GACAGAGCTACAACATCGTCGGCCACGTCCACTTCTTAACGTTCTCGTGTTTTCGGCGGCAGCGGTTTCTCCGTGGTGAATTCGAATGTGGCTGTTTTGCTGCGTCTCTCCATGCTGCCCGTGACGTGGAGCATTTTGATCTCTGGGCGTATGTCATCATGCCGGAGCACGTGCATCTGCTGCTTGGTCCGCGTTGTGCTGATTACGAAATGGCGTCGATCTTGCGCCGGATCAAGGAACCGGCATCACGGAGGATTCTCGCGGAGTGGCGTGCACACCTCTCGGAACGAATGCCTCAGGCCCATGATGTCATTCGCGGTCGGCACGTCCATCGCTTCTGGCAGCCGGGTGGTGGATTTGATCGCAAACTTCTTTTTCCCACGGCACATCCCTGCCCGAAAATCGGTAGACCCGATCAGGTCCTGCGGGTTTCTTGACGGCATGAAGGGACTCGATTACCAGACGATGGTCGAAGCAATGACGTCGAATGACTCGTCGTACAACGGGAGATTCTACGTTGGGGTCCTGTCGACGCGAATCTATTGCCTTCCCTCGTGCCGGGCGCGGCTGCCGTTGTTGAAGAATGTGCGGTTCTTCCCGACTCGTGAAGAGGCGATTGCGGCCGGGCTGCGGGGGTGCAAACGGTGCAGGGCGGCGCAGTTTCCGGATGTGTTGCCGGGGTGGCTGGGGACCCTGCTGCGGTACATGCGCGAGCATCGCGATGAGCGGCTCGACGAGGCGCGTTTGCGCGTGATGACGCAGGTGGACATTTCGACTGTCCGGCGATATTTCAAGGCGCATCTGCGGATGACGCCGTTGGCATTTCATCGGCAGCTGCGTCTGGATTATGCGCGGGAACTGATCGAGTCTGGCGCCGGCTATCTGGCTGCCGCTTATGAATGCGGATACGAGTCACCGAGCGCATTCCGCGAGGCGTTTGTCCACCTGTATGGCCGTCCACCGGGGAGTTTCCATGTCCGAAAGTAGCATTGTCTGTCGTGATTTCGACAGCCCGCTTGGTCCAATGATCGCGGGCGCCACGCCCAAGGGCATTTGCTTTCTCGAATGGCATGATCGTGGCGGCGTCGAACGCATCGTGCAGCGTGTGCAGAAACGCTACAAGATGGCGGTGACGCCGGGCAACAACGCGCACCTTGATCGTCTTGAGCGCCAATTGACCGCGTATTTCTCGGGGACAGCCACACGATTCAAGACACCCACCGACGTGACCGGAACAACATTCGAGCAAACTGTCTGGGCCCAGCTTCTCACGATTCCTTACGGACAGACCAGAACCTACGGTGAGATTGCAGCGGCGCTTGGAAAGGCCGGCGCGCAGCGCGCGGTCGGCCGTGCCAATGCCGCAAACTTTGTCTCGATAGTCATCCCCTGCCATCGCGTGATCGATGCGAATGGTAATCTGCACGGATACGGCGGCGGGCTCTGGCGGAAGAAGTGGCTGCTGGAGTTGGAGTGCGGAGGCGGGGTTCCCGAAGTCGAGATGGATGTCGACGCGGCGAGCAGCGTTTCACCTTCGTTGCGCCTGTTATGAATTGCAGACATGGGCACAACCACCCCGGATAGACATGAGTCACCGAGCTGAAACGTAGGGGCGCACGGCTGTGCGCCCCTACGCCTCGGCGAGTCCGGCTCTTGGCAAATCTGCTTGTCCGTGTCCTTTGATGGCAATTCGAAGAAAGACACCGACAAGGGTGGCCAAGCCAAAGAGCGGCGTGGTTACCCTTTCCCGTAGCCCCTCGCGCAGGATCACAGTCAGAGGGGCGGTGCGAAGACCGCCCCTCTCAACCATTGCTTGAACCTGCATTGTGCAATCTACTTCTTCAGCGGCGCCGCCTTGGGGGCCGGCTCCTTCAATTCGTTCACGATCAGGACAACGTCAGTCGTCCCGACGTTCTTCCCCTTATGGCTTTGGGCTGGCAGCCATAGGACGTCACCGGCCTTGAACTCGATGTCCTGCGTCTTCCCGTCGGCGCCGGTCACTTGTAGCTTGCCGCCTGAATTGACATAGACAAGGTGATCAGGATGAGAGTGCATTGGCATTGAGTCACCTGGCTTGAATCTGGCTTCGCAAACCCGGACCCGCTCGTTTTCAAAAAGGGTCTTGTAAATGCCCGGCCCAACCTTGACCGGATCCTGCGCACGGACGGCGGTTGCCGCCAAGACACCCATGATGACCACGGCGAAGAGGCCTGTGGTCAGTTTCATACTGCGTTTCATAACGATCCTCCTTTGGTGCGTCGATGAGTTGATCCAAACCGTTTCCACATTGTCGGCCTTAGGCTCAGAGCGAACCGACATGGCCAAAATCTACGACGTAATCATGACTATTACAATCTTATTTCCGCACGGCCAGCTGTACCCTCCGAGCGGCGAGGAATCGCCGTTTCTCCTCAGGTTTCTGAACCGCGTCGTGGGGAAGGTTTCCGAGGTCGCTGGCAACTGCCTTCTTTTGATGACCACCATCTTTCCGTGAAACTGTAAACATTTGACCGAGTTAGTCCTTCTTTCGAGAAACAAATACCACCGCATCCGGTCTTTGTGCCAAAAAGCTTTGGCGCCGGCCAGATTCCGGGGTCAACCGGTTGTTTATACCGGAATCGGTTCGGTCGGGATTCGGTCGGAACCGGACCGGGTATCGAGATATGAGCCGCAGACGACAGAAACGGGAATTGGCTCTACTGCAAATGCATCGCCCGTCGTACTTCGACCATCGTCGCGGAGGCTTTCGCGCGGGCGCGCTCGGCGCCAAATTTGAGGGCGCGCGTGACACTCGAGGGGTCTTTCTCCAAGAGGGCGCGGCGTGAACGGACCGGACGCAGGACAGCATTGAGATTGTCGGCCAGCTTCATTTTGCAATCGACGCAGCCGAGCGCGCCGGAGCGGCAGGGCGGAGCGATCTCGGTCTCGTGCGCGGGCGTGTAAATCTTGTGCAGGTCGTAGACAGGGCAAACCTCCGGACGACCGGGGTCTCCCCGACGTAATTTCTGCGGGTCGGTGAACATCTTCTTCAGACGAGATCGCGTTTCCTCTTCGGACATCGATAGCGAAATCTCGTTCCCGTATGACTTGCTCATCTTACGTCCATCGATGCCGGGGACAGCGGCGAACGTGGTCAGCTTGGCTTGGGGCTCGGGGAAGACTTCACCATAGAGCGTGTTGAAGCGCCGCGCCACCTCGCGAGTCAGTTCGATGTGGGGTAACTGGTCCTTCCCGACGGGCACCCAGCCGGCACGGTAGACCAGAATGTCGGCCGCCTGCAAAAGCGGGTACCCCAGAAAGCCGTATGAGTCCAGCCCCAGTTCTTCGGATTTCTCCTTGTAGCTTGGCACCCGTTCCAGCCACGGGATGGGAACGATCATCGAGAACAGGAGATGCAATTCGGCGTGCTCTTTGACCTGTGACTGCACGAAGATCGCGGTCTTCTCGGGGTTCAAACCGGCCGCGAGGTAATCGATCGCCATCTGGTGAATCTTCTCCGGCAAATCGGCGGTTTTCTCGAATTCGGCGGTCAGCGCATGCCAGTCGACAATGCAGCAGTACATCTCGAAGTCATTCTGCAACGCCACCCAGTTCTTCAGCGCGCCTTCGTAGTTGCCCAGATGCAAACGTCCTGTTGGTTGCATGCCGGAGAGGATGATGTTGTTTTTCGTCATGTCGCTCCCTTCATCACGTTCGGACGAATAAACAACACCGGACGGGGATTGCCAAGTATGAGCATTTCCTGTTCGGGCTTTGGACGGCTGGAACTCGTAATCGCATGACCGCAGCCGGTCTGATCGGCAGATCACAGGTCCCACCTGGCCGTGGGAAACATCCCATAAGTTCCACGGTTCTCACGAAATACCAAATATGAAGTAACACTTTAACTGAAACTCCCATTCAATTGCTCTGTAACGAAGACGACCGACACTGCCAAAGCTGCATTTGCCCGGAGCGGCCACGGCAAGACAATTGCAATGACTGAGTTCGGATCTAATCCGCAGAGCGTTGTCGCATTTTGAGAGAGGGGCATAGAGGATGGACCGCGAAGCCCCGCTCGCCGATCGCGAGCGGGGCTTTGTGTTCTGGAGGCGATCCCGCACCTGAAAGAAAGTGATTGCCGTGTTCAACTTGGGACGGTATCATCGGCTTGGTTCTCTACAAGAGAGGAGAGTCTGATGAGACCAAGATTGATGTTGTGCACCGTGTTTGCTGCCGTCAGCGTGATGCTGGGCGCGGGAGGGGTCATGGGACAAGACAAGAGCAAACCGGGGCCGGCGACAGCTCAGCCGGGTGCGCCGGACATGCAGGCAATGATGCAAAAGATGATGGAACTGGCCACACCGGGCGCGCCGCACCAGTTGCTCGCCAAGATGGCCGGCAAATGGAGCATTACAACACGGATGTGGACAGGAGGCCCGGGCGCCCCTCCGACCGAATCGAAGGGCACCGCGGAGATGGCGATGATCTTTGGCGGGCGATTCCTGTCGCAGGAAGTAAAGGGAGATTTCAACGGTATGCCCTTTGAAGGAACGGGCATTAACGGTTACGACAACGCCCAGAAGAAGTACATCAGCTTCTGGATTGACAACATGGGAACGATGATGATGACCGGACTTGGCACGGCCGATTCTGCGGGCAAAGTCATCACGTACGTGAGTATTTATGATGATCCCATGACGGGTGAGAAAAACAAGAAAGTACGCCAGGTGATGCGCTTTGTCAGCGATGATCAGATTGCATTCGAGATGTACGACTCACAGCAGGGCAAAGAGTTCAAATCGTTCGACATGACCTACAATCGGGTGAAGTAGACCCCTGACGCCGGAGGGTTCCTTTTTTGCCCTCCCGAATATATCGGCCCGATATGAGCGGCCACGGAAGCCCCGTGGCCGCTCTGCTTTGGGGGGCAAGCGTTATCGTTCGATCACTCAGGCTCTGTGATTGGGCCTATACAGGCCAGCCCTTCGATGGGGGCCGGGCGCGTCGGGTGTCAAAAGGCAGACCAAATCGACAGGAAAATCGATTGGTTTGTGCGGCAAGTTCTGGTATTTTGGGATGTTCCGCCGGTTGACAGTGTGGCGCTGGCCATGAGTCGCCGATGGAGCATATAGCCGAGTTGGTCCTCCGAACATGGGGACCTGTACGCCAACAGGGGAGTCGTAACGCCATGGTAATGAAAGTCATGCGGGCCGGCACAAAACCGATCCTTTGGATCATCGTCGCGGCCTTTGTCGGAACAATCATTTTCGCTTGGGGTATGGAACTCACGTCGCGCCCGTCGGCACGCGGGGTCATCGGCGAGGTCAACGGGAAAGAGCTCAAGCTCGATGAGTACACGATGATGTATCAGAATGCGCTCGATCAGCAGCAAAAGCAGCGCGGTGAACTCAGCGACGAAGACGTGCGCCAACTTCGTAACGACATATTTAAGCAAATGGTGGCCAGCAAGATACTCGTCGCCGAAGTCGACCGGCTCGGCTTGAAGGTGACAAACAGCGAACTGGCTGAGCACCTGCGCCGTTTTCCGCCGCGGGAGATCCAGACGGCTGAAGTCTTCATGACGAACGGCCGTTTCGACTACAACAAGTATGTGCAGGCATTTCGCAATCCCGATCCGCAGATGTGGGTGCAGATCGAAGGCTTTACGCGCCCGCGCGTCCTGCAGCAGAAACTCTATGAGTATGTGACCTCGGCGGCACGCGTCAACGATCCCGAGGTGCGCGAACTGTACACCGAGGTTTCCGAGAAGGTGCGCGTCCGCTATGTCTTTCTCGGGTCGGGGCAGTTCCGGGATTCGGTCGGCGAAGTCGACTCCGCCAGAGTACGCGATTACTACAACCAGCATCTCGACCAATACGATCACGAAGAACGGGCACAGTTGAAATATGTCTCGTTCCCCAAGATTCCCTCCACCGAAGATTCCGCCGAAGTGCAGCGCGATGCCCAGGCCCTGGTCGAGCGTCTGAAATCCGGCGAGGATTTCGCGCAACTGGCGAAGCAGTACTCCGAGGATGCCAGCGCGCAGAACGGCGGTGATTTGGGCTGGTTTGGCAAGGGGAAGATGGTGGCGCCATTCGAAGCCGCGGCTTTTGCCCTGGATTCCGGGCAGATTTCACCGGCGGTCATGACTCAATTCGGGTGGCACATTATCAAGAGCGAGGGCCGTCGCACGGTCAACGATTCACTGCAGGTCAAGGCATCGCACATCCTCCTGCGTTTTCAGCCATCATCTTCGACTCTCTCCGATCTCCGTCTGAAGGCAGAGCAATTGACCTCAGACACCCGCAAAGACGGCTTTGATGCTGTTGCTACACGCGAGAAATTTAACGCCACCAGCACCGGCTGGTTCACACGCGGTACGGCGATCGCCGGGATTGGCGATGAACCCCTGCTGGGCGATTTCGCCTTCAGCAACAAGGTCGGCAGCATCTCCGATCCGTACGATACACCGCGCGAGTATGTCGTGGCGCTGCTGGTCGAGCATCAGGATGCCGGACGCTCCGGGTTCCCCGAAGTGGCGGCCTCCATAAGGTCGAAACTCTTGTCCGACCTCACACGCGACAAAGCGGCTGAGCGGCTGTCGTCCATCCGGAGTCTGGTGGCCAGCGGCGTTCCGATGGCCCAAGCGGCGCTCACCATCAAGGCAACCTTCGACAGCACGGACTATTTTGGACGCTTCGAGCCGGCGCAACGATTTGGAGATGACCCGGTTTTCCACGGCGTGGCGTTCTCACTCACACCGTCACAGCCCCTCTCCCCGGTTGCGAAGATCACCTTCGGCGCGGTGTTGATGCAACTCGCGGGCCAACAGACACCCAACATGCAGCTCTTTGCCGAGAAGCGCGATTCGATTATGACATCGGCGCTGGAAAACAAGAAACAGATCATCTACAACAACTGGTACGGTGATTTGGAGAAGAAGTCGAGCGTCAAAGACTACCGTTACCAAACCGGCGGCTTGTACTAGAGTCGGTTTCATAACCGCCTCACTGTAATGATGATGAAGGCGAGATGAAGGAAGGCACAAAACATCAGGGCATAGTATTCATGCCGGACAATGAGTCGGCGGAACCGTTGGATCCACGAGAAGGTCCGCTCGATGATCCAGCGGTGCTGGTAACGCCGGAGGGGCCGTCCGTCTTGCGGCTTGGCTTTCTTTCGCGAGGAGCGGTAGGGCACAATCAACCGGATGCCACGGCGGGCCAAGTTGCGGCGCAACGGGTCACTGTCGTACGCCCGGTTGGCGATTAGCCACGGCAGGCGGGTACGGGGGACGCGCACATCCTCCAACACCTCTTCCAACAACGTCACTTCGCGGGCAAGGCGCTGTCCACATGCAGCCCCAAGGGGTGCCCTTGCCGTCGGTCACCAGCATCACTTTGGACCCTTTGCCCCGCTTGGTCGGGCCGATTTCATCGCCCCCCTTTCGCGGAGGCGAAGGTCGCATCCACGAAGCTTTCGGTCACCTTCAGCCGTCCGCGCCGCCGCAGCCAATGCAGCAGGGTCCGCTAAATGTCGTCCCACACACCCAACTGCTCATACAACGCCAGCCGCCGCCAGCGTCTCCTCCACGTGCATCAATCCCAGCGGTATCAACTGCCGGATCAACGCCACCTTTGCATCCACATCCGACCCCGCGTAATCCGCCCAGTCAATCACCGGCACGCCACCAGCCGCCGAGACTTCCTGCCGTGAGCATGGCCGAACGGCTTGCCCTGAGCGTGGCCGAAGGGCTTGCCCTGAGCGTGGCCGAAGGGCTTGCGCCGCCCGGTTCGCATCCCCATCTTGCTCATGAATGGCTCCTCCTTGCCTGTGCTCCCCTTGAACTCTACTCAAGCTCAAGAAACCACAGAGGTTGGAGTCGTTCAACTTTCAACTAAGAATGGGATACCGCCACGCTCAGCAGGAGGACGGTCAGAACAATCCGTGTTACTGTTTGTCTCCGGCTGGCCGCATCATGTCTCATGCTGGCTCTCTGTGTCCTCGTCATCGGGTTCTTCCCCCGACGCGGATGCCATCAGGGCGGTATATTCTTTCAGCAACCGGGTCCGGGCCTCTTGGTCGCCCTCTTGCTGTGCTTTAGCCAGCAGGCTCTTGTACTGCTCGCGGGCCTGGGCACGCTGCCGCCGGGATTTCATCAATCGCAGACTGTCGCTGAGCGCACGGCTGGCCACGTCCGGATCGACCGGAAACGCCATCAGGTAGGCCCAGTGTGTCACTTCTTCACTGTTCCGTCCCAATTCCGCCGGGGCGACGCTCCACTTGCCCTGTTGAATATCCTCGATAAGAGCGGTGTACATGCGGCGGTAGAGTGGCACCAGAAAGTCGGCTGGTTCGAGCGCTGCGCACGCTGTCTGGGCATACTCGCGTGATTCGATCATCAGCCGCAGCAACTCCTCTTCTTTGGAGAGGATGGTTGGTTTGCGTTTCGCGGCCGGCCGATTTGCGGGAGTCACGACGGTGGGACCGTGCGGGGCCAGCCGCCTCAATTCGCCTTCGGAAATGCCAACATGATTCGAGACTTCTACCAGCAGGGCAGCACGCCGGGTCGGATCGGTCACCATCGCTGCCAGTGACAGAAACTCTCTGGTGATCCGCTCACGCGCGAGAAAATCCAGACCGCCCGGCTCATGACGCGCCAGTTCGACACGGTACTCGACAATGCCGGGCGCGGTCTCCATCAGCGCGCGGAAGCGATCCGCGCCTTCGCGGCGCAGAAATGTGTCGGGATCATCGCCGCCGGGAAGCACGGCGATGTCCACGCCGATCCCCGCGTTGAACGCCACATCGATCCCCCGCACCGTGGCGCGCTGTCCGGCGGTGTCCGCGTCAAAGATCAATGTCATCCGGCCGCAGAAGCGCCCGAGCAATCCGGCCTGCTCCACGGTAAGCGCGGTGCCCGAAACGGCCACGACGTTCTCAATGCCAAATTCAATCATGGTCAGCCAGTCCAGGTAACCCTCGACCACCAGTACGCGACCGGCCTTGCGAATCGCCTCGCGCGCAACCGACAGACCGTAGAGAATTTTCCCCTTGTGATAGACCTCTGTCTCCGGGGAGTTGAGGTATTTCGGCTGATCATCGGGCGCGATCGCGCGCGCGCCAAAGCCGACGACTTTGCCCGACAGGTTTTGTATGGGAAACATGATGCGGTTGCGAAAGCGATCGTACGGCTGATCGCCGAGCTTGGATTCGAGAGTCAGTCCCGCAGCGAGGAGGGCCTTCGTATTCAGATCGCGCCCGCGCGCATTCTTCGTCAGCGTGTCGAACGCCAGTGGCGCATAACCGATGCCGGCGCGCCGCAGAGTGACGTCCTGGAAGCCGCGCTTCATGAGATACTCGAGGGCGGACCGGCCGACCGGGGCGAAGAGCGCGCGCCGGTAAATCTCGTCAGCCATCGCCAGACAGTCGAAGATGTCTTGCCGGCGCCGGGCATCGAGATCGCCTTCGCGGGACCGTTCGGGAAGACGAATCCCGGCCCGGTCGGCACAATACTTGAGCGTTTCCGGAAAGCTCCAGCCCTCGTGTTCCATGAGGAACGCAAAAACATCGCCGCCCTTGCCGCAGCCAAAGCAGTGGAAGAACTGCCGGTCGGGATGAACACTGAACGACGGCGTTTTCTCGGTGTGAAAGGGGCACAGTCCAAGAAGGCTTGCCCCCCGTCTTTTGAGGGTCACATACTGGCCAACGATCGCCACAATATCGGTGGCCTCGCGGACCTGCTCTTTGATCGCATCATCGGGCATGGCGGTAACGCTTCAGAGCACGTGCGGGACGCCCGCGCTACATCTCTCGCCATTCGGCACGGGCCGAGGAAGATGCTCACCGGCCACCGGTCCGGCGCGTTTCGCGTCCTGCGGGTCTGGATTGGTGTTGGCTGTCACGCATTCTCCACGCGCAGCGCGGCAATAGTCACGCCTTCAGCGCCTTCGTTCCACTGTCCCGGACGTTTTGCTGCGACACGTTTGTCTTTGGCGAGAAACTCCCCGACCGCGCGCCGGAGAATGCCTTCCCCCTTACCGTGGATGATGCGCACCTCGTGCCAACCAGCGAGCAGGGCCTCGTCGAGATAGCGATCCAGCATTTCCAGCGCATCTTCTGCGGATAGCCCCCGGAGGGAAATTTCCGGCCCGGCATCGGATGTCAGCCCGGTAAATCCCCCGCTCGGCGAGCGGAGCACGCGGGTGGCATCGCCATGGTCTGCGGCGCCGTCTGCCGCCATGCGTTCGGCGGCAGAGCGGTCGAGCGAATAGAAGAAATCGCCGATCTGGACTTTAATCTGCTCACGCTTGCCATCGATGGAGACAATCTCTCCTTCGCGATGAAAGGCATCGATCCAGACGCGGTCACCGACCTTCAGAGGTTCGGAATCACGTGACGGCACCGGGGGCGTCACCTCCGCCTTCTGCTCACGGATCTCCCTCAGGCGTTCATCGATGACATGATGCGATTCTTTGACACGTTGCTTTTCCGCCTGGGTCTCGCGGATCTCCCGCACCAACCGTTCCATTTCCTGGCGTGTGGACGTGACGATCGTCTCGGCTTGCGCCAGCGCCTCGGATTTGCGTTTCGACTCCATTTGCTCCAGTTTCGCCATCCGCGCACGGAACAGATCTTCGAGGGCCTCCGCTGCGTGCTGGCGTTTCTCGGTTTCCGCCTGACTTTCGCGCACGGCTGCCAGCCGCTCATCCAGTTCCAAGAGCAGACGCGACAGGTCCTTCTCCTGCTGATCGAGTAACGAATCCGCGTGTTGGGTCACGCGATCGGGCAGACCGAGCCGTCGCGCGATGTCAATGGCGTACGAAGCGCCCGGCAACCCGAGACGAAATTGATAGGTCGGTGAAAGGGTCTTGGGATCGAACAACACGGCAGCGTTCTCGATGCGCTGATCGTGCTGGGCCAGTGTTTTCAGCGCCGTATGGTGCGTCGTGACTACTAAGCGCACGCCACGGCCGATGAACTCGCTGACGATGGCCTCGCCGAGCGCCGCTCCTTCCTTGGGGTCGGTCCCCGCGCCGAGCTCGTCGAACAGGACGAGCGACCGGTCATCCGCCTCGGACAACGCGGCATTGATGCGCGACAAGTGAGACGAGAATGTCGAAAGCGATGACTCAATCGACTGCTCGTCACCGATGTCGGCAAACACGCGTCCAAAGACCCCGACTTGTGAAAGCGGTTTCGCCGGAAGGGGCCAGCCGGCCTGGGCCATGAGAACGAGCAATCCCACGGTTTTCAGCGCGACGGTCTTGCCGCCGGTATTGGGACCGGTGATGATAATGGCCGTGGTCGCATTCCCCAGATTGACAGACATCGGCACGACGGCGCTCGTGTTTTCCTTTGCGGTTTGGCCGCGGGACTTGAGAATGAGGAGCGGGTGGCGCGCTTCAATCAGGTTGAGTTCCGCTGTGTCCAGACGCTCCGCCACGGCGCCATCGGTCATCACGCCGAATCGGGCCACAGCGTGAATCGCATCCAGCGCGCCGACAATCCCGACGTCATCACTAAGCGCGTAGCGGTGGGTGCGCACCAGATCGGTGATCTCGCGCAATATGCGTTCCACCTCACGCGATTCTTCCAGACCAATGCGGCGGAGACGGTTGTTGAGTTCCACCACCGCCATGGGCTCGACAAAGAGTGTCGCCCCAGACGACGAGCGATCCTGAATCACGCCCTCATTGGCGGCGGGATCGCCCTCGCGCATCGGAATAACAAAACGGTCGTTGCGCAACGTCACGATGTCATCCGTGCGACCCGGATCGCTCTGACGCTTTGCCAGGATGCGCTCCAGCCGGACCACAATCGCGTCACGCGCGCTGCGTTTCTCACGGCGCAGCCGGGCGAGTTCGGGAGATGCCTGATCGCTGACGTCGCCTTCCGGCGTGATTGACCGCTCGACGGCAGAGCGCAGCGGATACACCCCCGAAAGACCCTCAAGGTACGATTCGAGAAGGGGGAATGCCCCAGCGCTGCTGTCACGCGGCACAAATCCCAGAAGGCTCTCGACCGCGGATAGGAATTCGCCAATCTCCAGCAAGGCCTGCGATTCGATAAACGAGCCTTCCAGCCCCGATTTTTCCAAATGCGGACGAATGTCGGGCACGCGGGCAATCGGAAAATCTCCACTCGCCCGGAGCACTGTCAGCATTTCAGCGGCTTCGGCCCGACGCTTGTCCAAAACCGTGATGTCCGCTGTCGGAACCCATTCGGTCAGACGCTCCGGTCCCATGGGTGTGAGACAAAGCCCGGCCGTCACATGAACGATCTTGTCAAACTCCAGGATGGTCTGCACCTGGGACGGGGCAACAGGGACACCAGACATAGAGGGAATATACCATGACGCGCGGCCGCGTCAATCACACAGCCCAAAACGGGTGGCTGGTGCGCATGGACGTAGCACGGGCGGGACGCCCACACGACATCCCGATGTCACCGGGTCATC
>JAVHPP010000093.1:0-12402 GCA_036170655.1 Candidatus Zixiibacteriota bacterium
CTTGGTCAGGTACGGCGGTTTGGGAAATGAGCCTACGCTAGTGGTTTCGAGCATGTGCTTCCCCCCTATCCGTTCGCGACAGGCACACCGGTGAACTGGGACACGGCTTCAGTTAGCCGCTGCATCTTGGCCATGGCATTACGATATGGCAGAAACTCGAGTCCCGCCGATGGAGCCAACCAGCAATCCGGCCAAGTCTCGCCTCCGACGCTGACGATCCGGTCCATCAGCGAGGTGATCTGGTCAACCGGCTCCAAGCGCGTATTTCTCGCGTCGAGCAGCCCAAATGTACGACCCATGGACGGCGGACCATCGCAGAGAGCATCGAGATTGGCGGGAACAGTGACGCAATCGGCGCCGATCATCGTAACCGGCAGATCCCAAAGCCGCTCGATCACGGCGCTGACCGGCGCAAAATAAATGTAGACGAGGGTCTTGATCTTGAGCCCACGGACAGCAGCCCTAATGGCATCGATCGCCGGTCCGGTCTCCTCCGGACAAAACCCAAGAAACGGCTCGTCCAGTTGGACCCAGTCGGCTCCCGCTTTGATCAACGCGTCGATTTCGCAGCGCACCAGGTGGGCGCATTCAGAATAGAGATTGGACCTCTTGTTATAATTATCGTCGACGCAGAACTTCGCCAGCGAAAAGGGGCCGCAGACGGATGCCAGCAGGGGTTTATCCGTGAATGACCGTGTCAGACGGAAATCATGCGCCACGGCGGAACGTACGAAGCGGACCGGACCGGAGATGACCGGGCGGCGATAGTAAACATTGTTGTCGAAGAAGCGGATCAGCCCGCCGACTTGAAAACCGTCGTGCGCTGTGGCAAACGGGGTCACCGGGTCGTCCCAGCAAATCCGTCCGTCGGTTACACGGTCCAGTCCAGCAGCCTCCTGATCCTGGATCGTATCGCGGATGGCGGCATGGCAGGCCTCGTCCAGCGCGTTGGCGTCAATCTTGCCGCTGTCGAACCGATTGCGCGCCAGACGCAGATTGACCCGGCCGGGGACATCACTGATCTTGGGTTGGTTTCCGACGATGGTCTTTTCAAACACGCATTCCCCCTTCTCCCGAAACTGGAAGATCAATCAAGACAATCACAGTATAGTTTACAATGCTTAAACGTGACCCGGACCGCCACCAAAGCGGTCCAATCGCGCCGCGTAAGATCTGAACCGCTCCAACAGGTCGTGCATTGTGCCGCCACCGAACATCTGGAGGTAGGCATCGGCCAGCACGAGTGCCACCATGGCCTCGCAGACGACGGCCGCTGCGGGCACGCTGCATACATCGGAGCGTTCCACAAAGGCACGCTTTGATTCCCGGGTGTGAATGTCCACCGACTGCAGAGGGCGATTCAGAGTGGAAATCGGCTTGGCGGCAGCGCGAACGATGATGTCTTCGCCGTTGGTCAGTCCACCCTCCAGGCCACCGGCGCGGTTGGTACGGCGTGAAAACCCGGAGCGTCCTGAAGGATGATGCGCGTCGTAGAAGATTTCATCGTGGACCGTTGACCCCCGCCGAGTCGCCTCTCCGAAGCCGTCACCCAGTTCCACGGCTTTGATCGAGGGAACAGACATGACGGCTTGCGCCAGCCGTCCATCCAGCTTGCTGTCCCACTGGATGTGATCTCCCATACCGGGAACCACGCCGGAGGCAATGACTTCGACAATTCCTCCCAGCGTGTCACCGGCCGCCGCCGCCGCGCGAATCTCTTCCCGCATGGCGTGGGAGACATCGGCATCGACACACCGCACATCAGAATCGGCGGCCGCCTGTTTGATCGCGCCGGGCGTCAACTGACAGGGCGGCAGCGCCGCTTGACCGATCCGGATCACATGACAGGCCGTCTCGACCCCAAATGGCGCCAGGAAGATCTTGGCGAACGCGCCGGCCGCCACCCGGACCGCCGTCTCCCGAGCCGAGGCGCGTTCGAGCACATTGCGCAGGTCGGCGAAATCGTACTTCTGCGCCCCGGCCAGATCGGCATGACCGGGACGCGGGACGGTTCGCGGCTTGGAGAGTTCTGCCTCCCGTTCGCTGGCAGGTTCGGGGCGCTCAGCCGATGCCGACATCGCCGACTGCCAGTTCTTCCAGTCACGATTTTCGATGGTCCAGGCGAGGGGGGACCCCAATGTCCGGCCATGACGCAACCCAGACGTGACATGGCAGCGATCCTGTTCGATCTTCATGCGCCCACCGCGGCCGAATCCCTTTTGGCGCTCCGCCAAATCGGCATCAATACGGGTCAAGTCGATCGCCAGACCGGCGGGGAGCCCCTGTAGGATGCCGGTCAACTCCGGGCCGTGAGATTCGCCCGCGCTGTAGAAAATCAGTCCCGCCATGCTGAAGTTTTTTCCTTCGTCATCTCCCGCCTAATTTGGCTCATGCCCGGCACTCGACACGGGCAAGTCGACGGTAACTCTTGTACCCTTGTCGGTTCCCGGCGGCGGCGACTCCATGCCGATTGTCCCCGCATGATCCGTCACGATACGGTGTGTAATGGCCAGCCCCAAGCCGGTGCCGCGATTCTTTGTTGTGAAATACGGCTGAAACACACGGCCCAGGTCGCTCTTGCTGATGCCGTGTCCGTCATCCTGCACGGCGAAACGTGCCCGCGTCCCGCTTTGTTCCAGATTGACGCTGATCCGCCCGCCATGAGAGGTTGCGGCCAGTGCATTGGCCAGGATATTCCAGACCGCCTTGCGCAATTCATCGGCGACACCATCAACAAAAACCTCTGGTTCGATGATCTCTTCGATCATCACGCCCGCTGTCCCGGCTTCGAGCTTTGCCATACCCGTCACGGAAACGATCAACTGCGAGAGGTCAAGCACGGTCTTGGGCTGAGGCGATGACCGCGCCAGACTGAGGAAATCCTCGACGATGGCATTCAGCCGCCGTGATTCATCAACAACGGTTGTGGCAAGCGCCACAGTCTCGGCGTCGGGGAGTTCGAGACACAGCCGCTGAGCCGCAAGGGCGATGGCGTTGAGCGGATTGCGGATTTCGTGGGCGACCCCCGCCGCCAGGTCGCCCATCTCGCTCAGCCGCAGTGCACGCTGCATCTGCTCGGCCATATCCCGCTTTTCGGTCTCGTCGCGCACAACGGTGACGGCTCCCTCGGATCGTCCCCCAGCGGTCGTGACCGGTGTTGTCGAGTAAACCAGATGACGGACCTGTTCCCCGATAAGCTGCTGGCGCTCCCGGTCATGGATCGGTTCGTTCGCATTGGCCACCGCCGACAACTGGTAATCGTCCGCCCCCAACACAGACTCCACAGTGGCATCGTTTGACTGGGGTGGTGTCCGTCCCAGGAGACGTTCGGCGGCGCGATTGAAGACGGTCAATCTCCCCTGCTGATCGGTGGCAATCACCGCCTGATCGATCGAGTCTAGAATCCGCCGAGTCAGCGTTTCGATGCGGCGGTACGTCCGGTCGAGTTCGCCGTAAGAGCGCCGCACGACAAGGAATGCCATCGACGCGCCCGCCAAAAGCAGAAAAAGGAGGGCGGACACCCCCAACTGCCATGTCAGTCGCCGCTGCGCCGACTCGACGCCGACCAGACGGATGCCGACACGCAGCATGCCCGAGGGGAGGTCGGCCGAGAGAAATGGATGGACGACCTCGAGCACCGGCGTCCCCTCGAAGACAATCTCGCGGGTGGCTGCGACCGTGTCGTCCAAGGCATTCACCAAAAACGTGTCGGCCGCCAAACTCAGGACCGGCGGGAGCGGGCGCGAGGCAAAGACAATTCCATCGGGCGATTGCAGCATGATATAGTCGATCTGTGACCGGCGGGCAATTTCCTGGATGAGGACACCGATACCGCTCCACGCCGGCTTGCTCTCGGAACGCGGCAGACGCTGCCAGGCAACGATTGCCCCCCAAGACGTGGGGGCGCCCGCGCCGGTCCAGACTTCATCGCGGACCGTGTCGGACAACTGGAACGGAGTCAGCGAGAAATCTTCCGCCTCCCACGCTTCCTGAAGCGAGTCCGGATGCGTGGCCAGGAGAGCCGCCAGCTCCGGGGGATACGAAATGGGAACATTGTCGCGACGCCAGACCGTAACACCGTCGGTCTCGCTGCGTTCGACCAGCCGGGTCAGACTATCGGGAGACAAATCGGCAGGGGCGGCGACGGCCCCCGCCAGCCGGGCACGCGATGACAAATTTTCCCATTCCAGCCGGTTGGTCAATTCACTGGCGGCAACGGAATACTGCGCGGCCATTGACAACGATTCCAGCAAAGCGATACCATCACGCCGCGTCTCGTCGATCAACGCGCGATGTATCTGACGAACCCCCCAGAACGCATACATGACAAAGAGAACCACAAGGATCGCCGAGCCGATGGCGGCGGTCAGCACCATGGGCGCCATACGGCGACGGCCACGATCCTTCTCCCGCAGGCGCTGCTCTTTGTGTGATGTGTTGTTCATTCACGCGTCACCGTGACGCCGGCCAGAGATGCAGACGAAGCTATGACTTCGATCGTGGGGCGTCAATCCGAAATGCCAGTGCGGTGTAAAGCCATCTATTATCATCTCGGTGTCCCGTTCGGCACAGCGGAAGTGAGACGGGATCGACCGCCCCTCCTGCGCATGGAAACGACAGAACATGGCAGGCAAGGAAAAGTGACCCCCATGCCGATACCGTCATTATGGACATATGCCATCAGTATGCTTCGCCGAGTTGCACCGAAAGGGGAATTGTTTGACCTCTCTTGAGCCTGCCCGAGACCCGGGCTTCGGGACAATGCAGATCTCGTCCCAATGGACCACCAACGATAGCACACGAACGGACACGGTGTGGCTCTTCTCGACCGGTTTCTTTGTCGTTGCGCTGGCGTTCTATGTCGTGACGCTGTCACACACGGTGTTCTGGTGGGACTCAGGGGAGCTGTCCGCCAATGCGAATGTACTGGGGATCGCGCATCGCCCGGGGTTTCCGCTGTACGTAATCTTCGCGCATATTTTTGGACTCATTCCGTTTGGCAGTTATTTCTATCGCATCAATTTCATTTCGGCCGCCGCCGCCGCGGTCACACTGGGCATTGCCGGTTACATATGGGCACAACTGGTAACGACCCGGCTGAAAGCCACCTCTTCGTGGGAGACTCTGGCGCCGGTCGCGATCGCGCTGGTGGCGTTGGGGGGGACATACACGTACTGGATTCAGGCGGTGCGGGCGGAGGTATACGCCCCAAACATTCTATTGATCGCGTTGCTGCTGGCGTGCGCTTGGCGATTCGAACGGGATAGCCAGATGGACTCTCCCGCCGCGGGACGCTGGTTCCTGGCCGCTGCGTTTCTATCCGGGTTGGGAATGGGGATGCATCATGCGACCTTCGCCTCTGTGCTGCCCTCATTCCTGGTTTTCTTCATCGCGTCACACCGGCCCCGTCGTCTGGGCCTGAACACCTGGCTGGCAGGGGCGGCCTTAGCCATCCTGGGTTTGTCCATCTACCTTTATATGCCGCTTCGCGCGCATCAGAACCCGGCGCTCAATTGGGGATGGACACACGTGGCCAACGCTCCGGGTTGGTCGGCTGTGATCGCGGCTGACTCGTACAAAGACATCGCCCAGACGACTCCGGCTCAGCTACTGGCCCGGATCGCGGCCATCGGCGCGCTGATACAGGATCAGTACCAGTGGGGACTGCTGATGTTCGCCGTCGTTGGCATGTGGCGTTGGTGGAATCGCGCCCGCCGCTGGGTTCTTCTCTCCTGCGGGATGCTGCTGGGCGACATTCTGGTGACAGCGGCGCTCGTGAGCGATTTCTCCGAGACCAACGCCGATATTCATGGCTATCTGCTGCCGGCAATGCTGGCGGTGGCGTTTCTGACAGTGGGAGGGGCGTTTGCACTCTCCCAGATGCTGACAGGGCTGGCGCGACGATACCTGCCCACACGGGGGATCAGGCGGACGCTCTGGATCGCTTCGAGCGCCATGGTTGTGCTTCTGGCTCTGGCTCCCGCCATCATCTATGCCCCCTTCTGCAATCTGTCGCGCAACCGTCTCGCCCACGACTTCGGAACCGAGTCGATCGCCTCGCTGCGCCCCAATGCCATTGTCATCCTGGCCGGCACAAACTGGGATTTTGTTTTGCGCGGGTTGCGTTATGTCGATGGTTGGCGTCCGGACCTGACGGTCATCAACCGCGACCTTTTGCCTGCGGCATGGTATCGGGCATGGCTCTTGGAGAAACACCCGGAACTGGCCAGCTATCCGATCCCCAGCGATTCGGTGAGACTGCAGCCAAGACTTTGGGCCAAGAATCTTGCCGCTGCGGGATTTCCGGTCTATTGGGAGTTTACGGAAACTGACCATGACATGATCTCCCAACTGGTACCGGCCGGGCATCTCTTCGAAGTGACATCGAAGCCGGTTGACGTTCTCGGCCCCGGCTTGATGGCCGACCAGGAGGAGTTTGAGCGGAAGTCGCAATTCTACGGCGCCGCGGAGCGCATAACCTACGATTACGATGCCAAGATGGTGTGGGTGCTGAATCTCTACCGGGCCGGCATGTACTACGAGTCCCGCGGGCTACTCGGACGCGCCAAGGAACTGTACCAACGGGCGCTGTCCTTTGCCCCCGACGACGAGAAGATCTTCGCGGGGTATGTCCGCTGCGCACCAGACCATGGGTTGTACAGCTTATCATCGAGATTGTCCAACCTCGGGAAATCCGGCCGACGGCGTTCATCCTCTTGACCACTCGCCGGTGATGCCATACCATCCGCCCGTCCACTGGAAGCAGATCCCGATGCGAATTACATTACGAAGCAGAGTTCGTCGCCAGAGCGGAAATGGTGTATCATTGTCGGTGGGGGTCGCAGGGACCGCTGCGGGAGGTTATATGAGGCAGACGAAGAACATCGCTTTAGGTGCCGTATTGCTGGTGGCCACATGGTCGATGACGGCGCATCCGCAGGGACGCGAACGCGCGAGCCGCTCCGATGAATACGGAAAGCCCGACTCGATCTCAGTCGAGATTGCCAACACATCGGGCTCACAGTGGGAGGCCATCGTCAAACTCACAAACGACGAAAATCTCGCCGCCTTGACCCTCCCGTTCCGGTGGGGGCCACGCCATGGATTCTTCCGGCTTGATTCGGCGTCGTATGCAGGAACACGGACATCTTACTTTGCGGTCAAGACCTTCCTTCCCGATACGACGAAGGAAACGATCCTGATCGGCCTGATTTCCGATCTGGGGCGCGGCCTGCCGCCACTGGAACCGGGGAGCGGCCCCATCGCCAAATTATACTTCACGATGCTGAAAAACCCGGCCAAACCGCTGGTCATCGACACCACCTTCATCGGCCCGCACAATGTCCTGCAGATGGTGACACCCGACGTGCGTTCGGTCATGCCCACGTTTGAAGTGCGGCAGTCGAAAATCGGCTCCCGATAAGACAGGCGAACTGACTAACGCCACAGAAGATACGCCCTCTGCTTTTCAGACACCTCTATCTGTCAGGGTCTGCAGCGATGTCTGATCGACCGCCGGACTTTTCCACGAGATGCACCTCGCCAATGGTCATGCTCCGGTCGATGGCCTTCAGCATGTCGTAGACGGTCAGGAGCGCCACCGTGCAGCCAACGAGGGCCTCCATTTCCACGCCGGTCCTCTCCTCGGCGGAGGCGATCACCCTGACCACAATAGAGCTTCGTTCGGGATCGGGATTGATGCTGACATCGATAAACGTCAGACGCAACGGATGACAAAGGGGAATCAGCTCCGCCGTTTTCTTGGCAGCGGCGATACCGGCGATGCGCGCAATCTCGAAGGGACTCCCCTTTGGCGTCTGTCCTTTCTGGACCGCAACGAGTGTCGCCGGGAGAATCTGAATCTGACCCTCAGCCACCGCCCGCCGGGCCGTGATCTTCTTGCCGCTGATGTCGACCATGCGCGGCTGACCGTGCTCGTCGTAGTGGCTCAATCGTGATTCGGACATACACGCACCCTGCCGCAAGGATACGTGATCACCTGCTCGTTCGGCAAGCGGTGACTTCGCAAGTGGTTTCGTCAAACCGACGCGGGACGTGCCATTGCCCAAACGGTGTGCGTGCCCAGAATCGTTGAAGGTCTCACGCCGGGTCCAAGTCATCGTCCGCCGGTGGCGGGCCGCGATCTGAGGGGATTGTCAAGAAATCTTCCAATCGTCCTTCCCGCGAACGCGGGAATCCAGTTTTTCTTTCGACGCTCGCAGTGGACCCCCGCTTTAGCGGGGGTGACATCTTGAGGTGCCGACCGCTCGTAAGGCATCATTTCTCACACGATTGACCCGGCCGTTTCGAACGCCGTCTCTTCGTGGGCGCCCGGCATCTTCGGCGGTATCGAGATCCATCGGCAGGGATAGCTTCGCCCGCAACCGCGGGGAACGTCTTCGTACTGATCGAAAATAAAATGCGTGGGGGCGTGCCGCACACGCCCCCACGCAACAAGAACCTGCCGTCCAACTGCCCGCGCGGCTACTTGCCGCTCGCGTCCCGTGACTTCTGTGCTTTCCCCAGCCCGCTCTTGAGATCGTCGGCATTCATCACCGGCGTCAGATCGACCGTGGCATTCAGCGATAGGAAGAACGGCTCGACGAGCATCGGAATCTCGGAGACGTCTTTCAGATCGAACACGAATAGCCCGGACCTTTTCCCATTGTCGGGGAAGAAATACGCCGCCTCCGGCTTCAATCGCTCCAGCATCGAACCAATGACTTTCGGCAGCGATCCATCCTTGACCGCCTGGTTCGATGTCTCCACGGGCATGGTGATTCTCAACATCATTCGCATTGTGTGACTCCTCGATAAAGGTTAACTGTTGCTGCCCCATATAGGACAGATTTAGTTTTATTATACACAACAAGAGACAAGAGCGCCACATTCTGTGGTGCAGGGTGCAGGGTTCGGGGCGGCGATAACCGGCAGTGGTACCACGCGGGACTGGCCGAGGGCATTGACGGGGGTCAGCTTGAACTGTGCCACTTCGATCCCTGGGGCGTATTGGAGAACTAATGAATGGGAACCCGGCTGTTTCCGGGGGGATCTCTGATCTTCGTCCGGGGAAACGACGATCATATTGTCAGAGACTCGAGAAGGAGGGTTGTCAAACAGGAGATTGTCGTTATCTTACAACGGGGAGTGGGATTAGTTCCGTGCCCATCCCGTACAAGTTGTGATTTCATCAGGGGTTCCCCGCCCTCGTGGTGACTACGCAGTAAGGAAGTCAGACTTTGAACGCAAGAGCAGCCGCAGCATACCAGGAGGAATAATGCGTCCCATCATGCGCACAGGTCTCGCCGGCCTGATCGGTTTGTTGGTTGTCATCGGTTCCTTGTACTCAACCGCCGGGGCCTACACGCTAACGACGGCCGACCGGGCATTTCTCAGCCGTAAGATTGTGGCCCGCTGGCATATCACTGGCCAGGGGCAGGTCGAAGAAGCGTACCGCCGTGGCCTTGATGTCTGGGAAGAACATCTCGACCGCAGGGCACGGTATTTCACGATCATGCTGTCCGACTCGCAACTGGTTTCGCTGCGCCAAGCCGGTTACCAGATCGAGGTCATGAACGACGACTGGTACAAGACATTCAAGGAAGCCGCCGTCGTCCCGAACGGCGGGTTTCGCACCCCTGACCAGTGCTATGCGTTGATGGATTCGATCCACAATAATCATCCCGCCATCACAACGGCGAAGTTCAGTATCGGTTTCACCTACGAAGGCCGCGAGATGTGGGCGATGAAGATTTCGGACAATCCCGACATCGACGAAGACGAACCGGAGGTTCTCTTCGACGGGATGCACCACGCCCGTGAGCCGATCGGGATGGAGGTTTGCTTAGAGACCATGCGCCGCCTGACCGATGGGTACGGTGTGGATACGCTGATCACGCGGCTGGTCAACGAACGCGAAATATACTTCATCCCCATCGTCAACGTGGATGGGTACCAATACAACGTGGACCTCGACACTGCGGGCGGCGGACAGTGGCGGAAGAATCGGGAGGACAACCCCGACGGATCGTTTGGGGTCGATATCAACCGAAACTACGGGTACAATTGGGGGTACAACAACACGGGATCATCCCCCACTCCAGCCGCTGAGACATACCGCGGTCCCGCGGCGTTCTCCGAACCGGAGACACAGAACATGCGGGCCTTTATCAACTCGCGGCATTTTGTCTTCGTGCTCAATTATCATTCCTACTCAAACCTGTATCTCTGGGCATGGGGATATGATTACATCTACACGCCGGACGAGGCATTCTTCAACGCGGTGGGCGATTCGCTGGCCACCTACAACGGGTTCACACCGATGGTCGGCTGGGGATTGTATCCAACGAACGGGGACTCCGACGACTGGGGGTATGGCGCTACCGGCGAGCACACCAAGATATACTCCATCACGCCGGAAGTGGGCAGTGAGGGTGACGGATTCTGGCCGCCGGTCAGCCGTATCCCAACCCTGATCGAAGAGAACCAGGGACCGAACTTAGTCATTATTGATCTGGCGCAGACGCCGGAACGCATCTATCCGCCCGCGATGCCTGCATGGCTGACGCCAGGAACGGTGAGTTCCCCTAACTATTCGCTGGTTTGGTCTGATCCGGGAGGACCCAACGGCGCGGTGGCATTTCGTCTGGAGGAGTTGTTCGGCCCGCATATCAAGACAGATAATGCCGAAGGTGGGATGGTGGACTGGACAGCCAGCGGGTTCACTCTCTCGACCACGCGAACTGCCTCCGGGACACACAGCTACGACGGCGGACATACCAACAGCACGAACAGCCGCTTGCTTACCAATGAATACCGCCGATTGGAACCGGGAGACTCGCTCCGCTGCAAAGTTTGGTATGATATTGAGGACGGCTGGGACTATGCTTATGCCGAAGTTTCTACAGACGGCGTCCTTTTCAATACGCTCCCCGGAAACGTCACGACCAACAACAACCCGCATGGCCAGAACCGGGGGAACGGCATCACCGGGAGTTCCGGAGGCGTGTTTGTGAACGCTGCCTTCAGCCTCGCACCGTACGTGGGACAGGACGCGCTGATCCGCTTCTCGTACCAGACTGATCAGGCGGTGCTGGGCTCTGGGTTCTACGTGGATGACATTGGGCCCTTGCTGGCGTACGATTCGGTCAAGACGCTGGCGGCAGCAATGCCTGGAACGACCTTCGCCGTGACCGGCAAGGCCATTGGTGACTACCGCTATCGTGTCCTTTCCACCGACGCACAGGGACAGAAGAGCCCAAGGACCCCAGTCAAGATTGTGACTGTGTACTTCTTGGCCAATGGTGATATGAACAACGACGGGACACTCGACATACTGGACATCGTGCAACTGATCGATTTTGTGTTCAGCGGCGGTCAGGGAGCCGTGTTGCCGGGTGCCGAGGAATGCGATTGCATAGGTGGAGTCGATATCCTCGACATTGTTTTTCTCGTCGACCATGTTTTCAGCGGGGGACCGGCGCCCAATTGTCCATAGCAGAGAATCGAGTGCGTTTGATTGGAATGGAGAGGGCGCCTTCGTCAGGCGCCTTTTCTCTTGCAGGAGCATCTCTATCTCAGATCGCTCATATTCATGCGTTCTTGCCTGGACCGTCAGATACACGCTATGTTGCGCCATGCTTTTCTGCCCTGCAGAAGCGATGTCCTCAATCAAAGAGGGAATCAGAAGACAAAGATCTGTAGGGGCACGGCTTGCCGTGCCCGTTGACGGATTCTTGTCAAATACTCAGAAACAGGCACGGCAAGCCGTGCCACTACGCGCGGCTGTTGTGCTGTGGCTCGTGGCGTTGTTCGGTGTCCTCAGCGCGCAGAATGTGCTGGCCAAAGTCGATGTTCGCTTGGACGGACGGGACCTCGTTATTTACGACTCCTTGAGCGAACCCCGGTTCGATACAAACGCGTGCTATACCGTCAAGCCCAACTCCGTTTGGCGCACAGAACTGGGCGCCTATGAATTTGTGTCTGGCCGTCTGTGTTTTTTTGCGTCCGTAGCCGGGGTGCCTACCGGGTGCTGGTTCCGAGGCCATGGCCGGTTGACCTTTCGCCCCCCATCCTCCATCGAGCGGGAACAACTCAGGCGATTTTGCGGCGATACGGTGTTGAATGCGCAATTCGATGAGCTCTATCTCCGGTTTTTCGATCCGGGCCGGGCGAACCAATTGAAGACCTGTACGGCTGAACGTCTGCCATCCTCGCTACGTCCAGACGATGTTCCTGCTCATTTCGCCAAGGACGTCGGGCGCGACCTGTCACTGGACCTGCCAGCACGAGGCTGGGAACTGATCAGAAACGGGGACACCTCTGGCGTGTTTCTCTATGTCAGGCCAATGCTGAGCGGACAGCGCCCCCTGCACTTTGTTTTGGACGAGACGGCAGAGGAAG
>JAVHPP010000094.1:0-2597 GCA_036170655.1 Candidatus Zixiibacteriota bacterium
CGATGAAGTCTCTTTCGCTCAGGGCCTCGCGCAGCGCGTCGCGCCTGGCCTCGACCTGTTTTCTGATCGTTTCCAGGATGGATCCCTCAACCATCTCCAGGATGCCGATCTCGCCGATGGCGTCCGCGATCTCGATGGCCAGAATCGTAGGATCGAGCGCTGCGACCTGGTTGAACAGGTCAGGGAAGGCTGAGCGCAGGTCCTTCTCGATGTATTCCAGGATGTCGTCCACTCCAATGGAGTAAACGTTGTCGTCGAAACTGCGGGCGTGGGTCTTTAGCGCGTCCGCAAGTTTAGGGAAATTCGTGGTCATTTGTTATACCTCTGTGGTGTGGATCACATCCGCTCGAAACCCGTGTACGATCTGGGCTATAGATGTGTTGTGGCTGTATTCGCCGTCGAGAACTTTCGTGGCGATGTAGGAAAGGACGTCCGTGCCTGTGCTGTCATAAAGACCAAGTTCAAGGCAAGCGCCGCCTGCCGCGTCAACGACCCAATCGCGACACGCGCCATGTTCGTAGCACGTCGCGCACAGGGTGTCAGCGCCTCGGGGGATCGGACCGTCAAAGTCTTGGTACGATAGCAGCCTGCTCAGGGGAGAGCCGTCGCCCTGCTTCAGGAGAGGGATGGCTTCGCCGAGTGGCATTGCCAACAGTTTCGACACAGTCTTGCCGGTCCGTTCCTGGAAGTCCTCCGGGAACTCCGCTTCACCCTGGTTGAGACAAGCTTCGTGAAGACCTTCGACCAGGTGTAAGGCCAGGCCTTTTTCGTACCAATCGAGCTGAATGCCCGAATCGCAAAAAACGCATTTGCTCATTACATACCTCCAGTTAATCTCAACACGGCGTAAGGCCGCTGGGAGAAATTGCCAGCGCGCTGGTAATCTCTCCCAGGAGTCTTACAGTGAAGAAAGAGGGAGGGCGGTTTGCCCTCCCTCTCTTGTTTCAGACTAGTGGCGGCGGCGCCTGGGCGCGATGGCGCCCACGAATGCGGCCACCGACCCGCCGAAGAGGTCGAGTTGCACGATGGCGGCGCCCAGGGTAAAGAGCGCCTGCTTCGTCTCGATCTCCTTTTCGAGTTCATCCAGACCTGCAACGGTCAGGATGTCGGAGTCTCCGGCGAAGCGCGCCACGATACCGGGGTTGGTCATCATGGCTCGGATCGCGGCGAGTGCCTCCCTCACTTCCCCAACCGTGTTGCGCTTTCGGGCGATGGTTCTGCGGGCGAAGTCGGGGGTTGGGATGGGAGCGGGAGGTTGTTGGGAGGCTTGGGAATCCTTGTTCAACAAGGCATCCAGCTCCCTGACCTTCGCTTCAGTTTCGATGTATTTCTGCTCATGGTCCCATGGACGATTCGCTTCGACTTGCGCCGCCTCGATCTTCGTCGCCGTGACCCGGATGCGTTCCTCCTCCTGGCGCAGCATTTCATCGAGGGATTTCAGGCGGATGTCCATGCTCTGCGTCACACCGGTATCGGTGTTGATACTGACGAGCAGGATTTCGTTCCCGATCCTGAAAAAGAGCTGGGGCGTAGGTTTACCTTGATCGTCAACAGTCGAGACCGTCACGCAGACGGCGAAACCACGATACGTGCCGATCTCGATGAAGGTCTCTGTGCGCCCTCGCCCGGCCAGCCGCATGGCGGCGTGTTCGGCCAGCAGGCGCACTTTTCTGCCAGCCTGCTCGCGGTCGGGCTCGATCTCCAGTGTCTCCGCGTCGATGGTCGGTTTCAGCAGGATCGAGAATTTTTCCGCCGTGCCAACCTCGCGTTTTTGGATGGCGCTCCGGTAGACCGGAAGGCGGGCTTCGGATTCTGTCTTCCTCAACTCAAGGCCGCGCACACTTGCGCGTGTATTGGCCTGTGAGGACAGCCAGGAAGACCGGATCGCACTCAGGCGGGCAAGTTCGGCGTCCAACACGATCTTCTGCATAACCAGCGGGTTGCCCGAGGCCAGCGCCTTGATCTCGGAGAAGGACAGGACGGTCTCGTCCACATCCTCCACTTCGCGGCCAGCAATCTGGCCTGTGGCGATCTGGCCGATGAAGCCAGCCTTGTTTTCCAGCAGCTGCCAGACATAGGCGTCAAAACTGCCTTCGGTGACATGCACAAACTGGCACACCTGCGGGAACAGGTTACCCTGCCGCAGGACGCGCCCAACCTGCTGTTCGATGTCGCCCGGACGCCAGGGCGGGGTGAGAGTGTGCATGGCGACGCAACGCTCCTGCACATTCATCCCGGTCCCCATTTTCTCGGTCGAGCCGAGCAGGACGCGCACTTCACCCTTGTTGACCGCCGCGAACAATTTCGCGCGGGCTTCGGGGGTCTTTGCGTCGTGGATGAAAGCAACCTGATCCATCGGCACCCCGCGCAACGCGAGCCGCTTGCGGATCTCGGTGTAGATGTTGGTGGTGAGCGCCAGCTCCGCGTCGGTTTCTTCGCCGATCAGAACCAGTCCCTCCACCAGCATGTCATTCGTATCATTGCTCATTGCATACCTCCATGGTAGAGAATAGAGAATGGAGAATAGAGAATAGTGGGGAACCGTTGGCGATTTGCGCTTCGTTTTCCCCACTTCTCACTGATTACTGTTCACTTGC
>JAVHPP010000095.1:0-2583 GCA_036170655.1 Candidatus Zixiibacteriota bacterium
CCGGCGCCGACGTCATGAAGCGCATCGCCGCGCCCATGATCGGCGGCATGGTCAGCTCCACGATCCTCACTTTGCTGGTGATCCCGGTGCTGTATGCGATGTGGCGCTGGCGATCAGTCAAGCGGAGCCAGTAGGACATGCCGACCTGACGCTTCCCGCTACAGCGCATTTGCTCCGCGCTGTGGCAAATCGCTTCAGCGCACTTGCCGTTGTCTGCCATTTGAGGATTCGTGCATGCGATTGCCATGCGAAATCAGGTGGTTGTCGTGCGGGGCCGAGCCTGCCCGATGCACATTGAGGAGGGAACGTCCCTTGCAGTCTTTACTCCAAGGCAAGGAAACCAACTATGTCTGAACTGCGGCAGGATCCAATCACGAAAGAGTGGGTGATTATCGCCACGGATCGGGCGCGCCGTCCGCATGAGTTCCGGTCCCGATCAGTCAGCCGCGCGCGTTCAGCGTCCGGCACGGCATGTCCCTTCTGTCCCGGCAACGAACGAATGACTCCCGGTGAAACGGCCGCCTACCGTTCGGGAAAGAAAGACGGGCCGGGGTGGTGGGTGCGCGTGGTGCCCAATCAGTTTCCAGCGCTCACTCCGGATGCCTCCGATGGCCGTAGCGACGACCCCTTTTTCCGGTTCATGCCGGGCGTGGGACGGCACGAGGTTATTATCGAGACACCCGAGCACAATATGCCGTTCCCGCTCCTGTCCGATCGCCAGGCAGCGGAAGTCGTTCTCATGTACCGCGACCGGTACCTCGCGCTCTCCGCGGATCGGGCGATAAAGGCCGTGATCCTCTTCAAGAACAAGGGGGAATCGGCCGGCACTTCATTGGAACACCCGCATGCCCAGATCGTCGGCACGCCGGTCGTCCCCGCACATATCCGGGAAACATACGCGGTGACGACCCGCTATTACGACGACACCGGCCGGTGCATCTATTGCGATCTGGTCGAACGCGAGCGGAAGGCCAAGCTGAGGATCATCTTTGAAAGCGACGAGTTTGTGGCCTTCCACCCATTCGCGTCCCGCTCGCCGTTCGAGACCTGGCTTGCTCCCAAACAGCATGCCCCGTCGTTCGGGCAGATTTCGGTCGAGTCGGCCAAGCGGTTCTCGCACGCGCTCAAGGCGGTCCTGTCGAAGCTCTATCGGCATCTCAACGACCCGGACTACAACTTCGTGTTCCATTCGGCCCCCAAAGAGGACGAGAAAAAGAACTACTTCCTCTGGCATGTCCGGGTCATCCCGCGTCTGACGACCGTCGCAGGGTTTGAGATCGGCTCCGGCATATTCATCAACACCGCCCTGCCGGAGGAAACGGCGGCGTACTTGAACGAGCGACCGTAGGAGGGATTTATGAAAGCGAAAAGTGCGCAGATCTTTGGGGGACTTTTGTCCTTGGTGATTCTCGCTCTGATTGGCTGTGCAGAGGTCACTCCGCAGCGTCTGCTCGAACAGCAGGATCACGCGGGTCTGGTGACTTACTACACGCGGGAGGCACAGGCACTGAGACAGAAAGCGCAGGAATGGGAATTCCTGGCGGAGTTCTATGGAATGCATCCGGAGTCATACACCAACGTCGAACCCGCTCAGCACGAGGCTCACTGCAGGGCGATTGCCCAGAGCTATCGCAAGGCAGCCGGGGAGGCGGAAGCCCTGGCCCGCGTGCACCGGGCCAGACTCCCCGAGCCGAGCAGGGACTGAAGCCGGCCGGAGCCACCATGGATGACCAGGCCACGGAGCTGTCTCGTTCACTTCGCAAGGCCGTCGGCTCATTTCAATGTTTGGCCGATTGCACGCAACTGATACTCCATCGGGTCGAGTTGATCCGCTCCGAAAACGCACAGCTCGAGGAATCCTATGAGCCCTGATGTTGCTGCGATGCTCATCGAAAATCGGCGGGCCTTCCTTCGCTTTCTCACTCGTCATGTGGGGAGTATGGATATGGCGGAGGAAATCCTTCAGCAATTTTATCTTCGAGCCATCAGCAAATCGTCAGATATCAGAAAGCGGGAAAGCGTTCTTCCATGGCTGTATCGGGTGCTGAACAGCACGCTGGCCGATTTTTATCGTGGTGAAATGGCCAGGCGGCAAGGTGAGGCCGAATATGCCCGCTTTCAACCCGAGTCTTTAAAAGACGATGTGGATCATGAGTCAATATGCACGTGCTTCTATCAGCTCCTGCCTATGCTCAAACCGGAGCATTCCGAGATTTTGCGGCGGATCGATCTCAGTGGGGAATCACGCGCAAAGGTGGCAGAGGATGTAGGCATCACCCTCAACCTGGTCAGAGTGCGCCTGCATAGGGCGCGACAGGCTCTAAAGGAAGCGCTCCTCGCGTCATGCAAGCCCGGCTGTCTTGAACACGGCTTTATGAATTGCGAATGTGCTCACGGAGGAAAAACGCGGCATTGAATTTTTACTTGCTTGCCGAAACTGTAATGCTACGAGCGAAATGCCGTCTTACATATGGTTGAATTTGCAACAACCCGAAAATGTCCGGTCAAGCGTAAAGCCATAACACGTGACCCGGGCGGATCAACAACATGATGTGGACCTGGCTTGAAATGTCCAGTTCCACG
>JAVHPP010000096.1:0-12156 GCA_036170655.1 Candidatus Zixiibacteriota bacterium
TTGCCGTTACCGATCATCGCGTGGTAGCGGACTGTTCGCGCCTGGTCGAATGACCCTTTGACCGCCACGCCGAACTCGCGCGCGGACCCCATGCGTTGCAGGTCCAGCGGCGTCTTCTCCACGGAACGGTAGTTCCAGACATTCTCGATGACATCCCACGTGGGCGACGGTGAGATCCCGGCCAGCACCTCGTGCGACCCATGCTTCCAACGCAGGTACGCGTCCTTCACCGTCATACTGAGTGCCGCGGCATCGGCAGAATAGTCACCCTTGTTCGACGCCTCCAGACGAAATCGCGTGTCCCAATCTGCGGCCAGCGGCTGATCGTAAGTGAAATAGATTCGGCGCAGCCAAAAACCATTCTGGTTCTTCAGCGAGTCCCGATGATTGGCAACGATGGCATAGTAATCGCCGAAGATGGTGCCGCTGATCTTTCCCTCCGCGGCCGGTGCGCGCTCAGGCAAGGCGACGAGGCTCAGAAGCAGAACAGGTGCGAGGAAACGTTGGAACATGTGGCCTCCTTGGAAACAGGTTTCTTGGGTGAGGACTTTGTTCATGTCTGTGGCTTGGCGCTGCGTTCGTTGTCTTCTCTTGCACGTCATGCACGCCTCACGAACGCCATCTGTGGCGTCCGCTTACTACTGAAACGGATGCAAGATTGCGTCCGGATGAACTCTGTGTTAATTCGGTGTTAAGAGACGGGATTCCGTCTGGATGATCGCGGATCAAGCCCCGGCGGAAGCGGATTCCGCCACGGGCTGCGGCAGAACGATAATCAGGCGGCTCCCCTGCGGAATGACGGGCTCATAACGTGCCGATCCGCCATGCGCCTCGGCCAGATGCTTGACGATGGCCAGACCGAGGCCAGTCCCGCCTGAATCACGGGACCGTGCCCGGTCTACACGGAAGAAGCGTTCGAACAAACGCGGACGGTCAGACTCCGGGACGCCGATGCCATCATCGCTGACAGTGAGCACAACCTCGTCCGCAGCACGCTGTGCCGCAATCGTGATCTGCCCGCCATCGGGGGTGTACTTGTGGGCGTTGTCGACAAGATTGGTGAGGATCCGGAGGACAGCGTTTCGGTCGGCCGTGATGGCATCCGCCGACGCGTCAATCGCGATCGTCAGTGTCTGATGTTCTGCGCAGAGCATGGTGGAAACGCTGAGACTGACCTCCTCGGCCAGCGCCCGCAGGGAGAAACTCGTAAGGTTCAGCTGAAAACCGCTCGACTCAATGCGTGAGAGTTCCAGGAGATCACCAACGATGCTGTTCATCCGTCCGGCATTGCGCCCGATCGTATCCAGAAACTCCGCCGTCTGTGGATCAGTGGGCAGACGATCCCGCAACGCCTCGAGATATCCGAGGACCGACGTCAGCGGCGTGCGCAATTCATGCGACACGTTGGCCACAAAGTCGCGCCGCATTTCCTGTATTCGCCGGCGTGCCGTCACATCACGCGCGAGCAAGACGCCGCGCACTTCGTTGCCGCCCGCATCCGGAATCACGGCCATGCGCACAACGAGAATGCGGCGGCCCGGGGAAAGGGTCGTGAGTTCTCCTTCCTCACCAGAAGAGCCGGCCAACATCTTCTCGATCTGTTCATTGAGGCTTTGATCGCGGAATGTCTCCGTGTGGTGATGCCCGACCGGCTCGTCGAAAACCGACCGAAAGTACCGCAGAAATGTCTGATTGACGTGACGGACGACACCGTGTCCATCGACGGCCAGGAGTCCGTCATTCATGTTGGCAATCACGGTTTGCAGTTGGTCGCGTTCGTGGCGGCTCTCTGCGAACCGGGACTTGACCTCGCCAGCCATACGGTTGAACGCATGCGCAACCGCCGAGAACGCATTCGACCGGCGATACGGATCAATCGCAATGCGCGCGTCCAAATCCCCTTGGGAGATCCGCGCAGCCGCCGTGGCCAGCCGCGTCAATTCCCGATGCGATGACGCCGAGAGCCAGGCGCTGAGTGCCGTCACAACCACCACCGTTCCCCCCAACAGCCAGAGAAACAGCCGCCGGATAGCGGCCTGCTGCCCGCTCAGCGTATCCAGGGAGACAGCCAGCCGCACAATCACTCCGACGCGGCCGTCGTGCTCACTCTGGTGAGCAACGTACAGAATATCGGAACGCGACTCGCTGGGCTGGCGGATGTTCCAGCCCTGGCCCGCGTCCAACGCGTCTCTCACTTCCGGCAAGTCACGCAGCGCATCCGGGGAGCCGGCCATCAGATCGGGATTATCCGGATCGGTCAGCGGGATTCCCGCACTGTCGAAGAAGCTGACATGAGTTGCCAGATCATCCCGCCACTGTACCGCAAGTTCCGGCCAGTTGACAGTCGTGTCCTGGTCGGCCGCCAACAGTTCCACTTGCCGGGCAAGGAGCGCGGCCTCGCGACCGACCTGCTCGCGGAGGAAGTCGATGTCGTGGCGCCGAGTGAGCCTGGACAGCAGAACGCCAGCGATGAGTAACGAGAGAACTCCGGCCGCGACAAAAGGCAGCGCCCGGCGGAAGTGACTCTCAGCGCGCACGGATATCATGTGTTAGAGAACTTCCCGCAGTTTATAGCCAATGCTCTTAACGGTGACAATCGCTTCTGTCAGAGATGGGATTTTCTCCCGCAGATGCCGGATGTGGACATCGACCGTGCGTGTCGTGCCAACATAATCATATCCCCAGACAGAACTGAGGAGAAATTCGCGCGTCAGTACACGACCCGTCCGGCTCAGAAACGCTTCGAGGAGCGCAAATTCCTTGGCGGTCAGGGTGACGTCATGTCCTGCGTCGGTGACCTCGTGTTTGGCGCTATCAAGGACAATCGCCCCATACCGGTGAACCGCCAGCGACGGCTCGTTCCGCTCCAGCCGCCGGAAGATCGCCTTGACACGTGCCACGAGTTCTTTGGGAGAAAATGGTTTCGTAAGATAGTCGTCAGCCCCGATCTCAAGCCCCACCACCTTGTCGGTTTCCTCCCCCTTGGCTGTCAGCATGATGATCGGAATCGCCAGCGTCTTTTCGTCACGCCGGAGACGGCGGCAGACTTCCAAGCCATCCATGCCGGGGAGCATCAGGTCGAGGATGATCAAGTCGGGGATCGCAGACGGTATCCGCGTCAGAGCAACACGTCCATCGCCCACGCAACCTGTAGAAAAACCTTCCCTTTCGAGGAAGTGCGTGAGCAACCGGGCAATGTCGCGATCGTCCTCGACTACGAGGATATTCTTTGGCGCGGCCATCTTTCGGTCATCCGGCTGTGGGTCGGGCCTGCCTTCGCCCCTTTGATTGGTCCTCTTCATCGCGCCTCTGCCGACGTCAATTCATAGCATGAAGTCAAACATTGCAAGCGGCATCCCTGGCCAGGGACTCCTCAGCGTCACGAATGTCCGGGAATGCCGAAGATTCCTTGCCTATGACTTCGACGGACCTGTATTTTGACCGGTCGGGAATGTTCACGCGCAGGTCAATGGGAATGGCGTCTTCGCACGGAGTTCGGGAGGTCATGTGATCTCGAAGGCCGCCTTCGACGCGCTCCCGCGAACAGACCGCAATCCTATTTTCGCGGACGCTTCGCTGGCCCCCCTCGCCCGAGAGGCCATCGCTCGCGCCAGAGAGTTGCAAGCCACGGTCTATCTCGTGTGGACGGAGCCGGCGACAGCGGCCGATCCGATTGCCTGGCTGCAACACTTCGCCACCTGTCCATCGGTGTACTGGAAAGGACGGTACGCATCCTCGGAATATGCGGCAGCCGGGGCAGTTCTGCAGATCCACGCCGACGGACCGGACGCGTTGGCATCGGCTTGCGCGCAGGCCGAAGCCACGCTCTCACGGCACGTCGTGTCCTCGGTCTCGTCTCCTGTGTTGCAGCCGCGCTTCTTCGGCGGATTTGCCTTCGATCCGGCTCGGAGAAGAGATGCACTGTGGACGGGGTACGATGATGCGCACCTGATCCTTCCCGAGGCGGTCTATATCCGGGATTCGGGTAGTGCCTGGCTCCTCCTGACCATCCCCGTCGAACCAGGCGATGCGCCGGAAGGCGTGGTGCGTTCTTCTCTTGCGATTGTCAGAAAGTACATGCCGGTGGCCACGCCGGCCCCACTGATGCCGCTGCCCAAAATCGGCGATCTCGAACCGCTCAACCCGCCCGCCGAGTCAGGCTGGACCGCCATGGTGCAGCATGCTCTTGACCGCGTATCAGAGGGAACGCTCAACAAGGTGGTCCTCGCACGGCGCCTACGGTTGAGAAGCAAAGCAGGTCTCCCCCGCTGGCCAGTTATGGCCCGTCTGCGCGACATGGCAACCGGATGCTTTCATTTCGCCTTCAGTCTCCGCCATGATCGTACGTTTCTGGGCGCCACGCCAGAGCGGCTCTTCTATCGCGACAAGGCCAATCTGGAAACCGAGTGCATCGCCGGTACCATTGGACGCGGCAACAACAGCGATGCCGACCAGTCTCTGGCCATGTTGCTGCTCGCCAGCGAAAAGGACCGTCGTGAACACGACTATGTTATCGAAGACATGCTGCACTGTCTTGGTGATCTGTGCGAGCGGCTCGACGCATCCACCGCTCCGCGTGTTGTCAAGTTGCCAACCCTGCAGCATCTGTTGACTACAGCGCATGGGCGCCTGCGCGAGGCAGTTACGCTGGGTGAAATCCTCGACGGCCTGCATCCGACGCCGGCCGTGGGCGGGTTCCCTCGTGAAACAGCGTTGGCCGCCATTCGCGAACTGGAACACGATGCGCGCGGATGGTACGCCGGGCCGGTCGGATGGATCGCGCGCGACCAGGCCGAATTCGCCGTCGCCATCCGCTCGGCAATGCTGGTGGAACGCGAGGCGGTTCTCTTTGCTGGCGCGGGCATTGTCGCCGGATCCATCCCCGAAAGAGAGTGGCGTGAAACCGAGGATAAGGCGCGCGCCTTCTTGAAGGCCCTCTCGTGACCGAGCATCTTCCCACGGAAGAGCGCAACCTCATCTGGTCGCTGCACCTGGTGCGCGGGCTGTATCAATCCGGCGTGCGGCACTTTGTCGTGTCGTCGGGATCACGGTGTTCCCCCCTTGTTCTGGCGGTGGCGCATACACTGGGCATCCACATCTGGACGCAGATCGATGAACGATCAGCCGCATTCTGGGGACTGGGTATCGGCAAAGCCACCCGCCTCCCGGCCGCAGTCATCGGCACCTCCGGCACCGCAGCGGCTAATGATTTCCCGGCGGTCATCGAAGCGCGACTGTCGCGCACGCCTCTGATCATTCTCACGGCGGACCGCCCGCCGGAACTCCGCCGGAAGGGAGCGCCGCAAACGATCGATCAGGTGGATCTCTATGGCCGGTATCCGCTGTTCTTCTGCGACCTGCCAGCACCCGACGATCCGGGTTCCAGCGCGGCAGAATGGGAACGCATCGGGACGGATGCGGTGCGTGCGTCGCTGGGGCCGTCACTCGGTCCGGTGCATCTGAATGTGCCCTTTCGTGAACCGCTGATTCCCGACCCTGAGCGTACTAATGCGATCATCTCGGCCCTGCAATTTGAAGACGGTGCCCTCTCCCCGGAACCAGTTGGGAATGCCGATCCTGCGTCGCCGCGTCAAGTGCTTCCCGGAGAGATATGGGACCAAATTGCTGACAGGATGAGCGACGCCCGACAGGGACTGATCATCTGTGGGCCGCAGAACGCCGGTGACGATCTGGGGCCAGCGGTCGCGGCGTTGGCGGCGGCCTCCGGGTTTCCCGCACTGGCGGACATCGCATCGCAGGCGCGATTTGGAGTACGTAATCACAGCAACGTCATCTCCCACCACGATCTGTGTCTGCGCGATCCCGCCTTTGCATCCGGGGTGCCACCTGATCTGGTGATCCGGCTCGGCGGACTGCCGACATCGAAGATCCTCAACGAATGGCTTGCGGCACAGACCTGCGAACAGATCCTGGTCGACGATCACGCAGACATTGCTGACCCGTATGCGACGGGTACGCTGACCATCGTCAGCAATTTGGACAAAGCATGCGCTTCACTCGCGAGACGCCTCAGAACGATCCGGCCAGCGCCGAACGATTATCTGAGCCGCTGGCGGACCGCTGACACAAAGACAGCCGAACTCCTGCACGAAGGCCACACAGAGAATGGCCAGCCCTTTGAAGGAGACATCGTCGCTTCGGTTTTCCGTTTGGCTCCGGCGGGGACAACGATTGTTCTTTCCAACAGTCTCCCGATTCGCCTGGCGGAGTTCTATGCCACCGGTCATGATCGTCCCGTGCGCGTGCTCTGCAACAGGGGCGCCAATGGAATCGATGGGGTGGTATCGACCGCGGGCGGCATAGCCGCCGCTCTCCAGCATCCTGTGGTGCTCGTCATCGGCGATGTCGCTCTGTTGCACGATCTCAACGGCCTTCTCGAAGTACGGCGGACCGACCTGCCCCTCAAGATTGTCCTCTTGAACAACGATGGCGGGGGAATCTTTTCGTTTCTTCCGATCGCAGCCCATCGCGACCTGTTCGAACCGCTGGTGGCGATGCCGCAGGGGCGCGACTTCGCCCATGCCGCCGCCTTTCACGGTGTCCTCCATCGCCAGATTGAATCGCTGGCTGAATTCAACGACGCTTACGCGCACTGTCTCGCATCACCGGGACCGGAATTACTGGAGATCCGTTCGGACAGATCTCATACGCTGGCCGTCAGCCAGACGATCGAGCGTCTCGTCTCGGCAAAGATTGGTAGTTCGGCGTGAACACGTTCGTGGTCATCGGGCAGACGAAATGGCAGGTTGCGGATGACGGTCTCGTTGGCCGGCCGGGGTTGCTGTTGCTACACGGATTCACCGGCTGCATCGCGCTCTGGGACGATGTGGTGGACCTGCTCAAGACCGATTTCCGGTGCATCCGTGTCGATTTGCCGGGGCACGGCAAGACCGAGACCTCTGCGAATGAAGCATCGTTCCACATGGAACCAGTCGCCCGAGCCCTGACCGAATTGCTCGATCGCCTGAAAATCGATCGAATTCACGTCTGGGGATATTCCATGGGTGGCCGCCTGGCATTGCACCTGGCGCTCATGTTCCCCGCTCGCGTCCAATGTCTGATTTTGGAGAGCGCCTCGCCGGGGCTTGCTGACGCTACCGAACGGCGGCAGCGGAAGGATGCGGACGACCGTCTGGCCAATCAGATCAAACAGAATGGCGTGGCGGCTTTCGTCGATGAATGGATGTCCCGTCCGCTATTCGCAGCGCAGAGGACTCTCCCAGCGAAACGACAGCAGCGGGCGCGTGAACTACGCCTGCAGCAGACAGCTGCGGGACTCGCGCTGAGTCTGCACGGCATGGGAGTCGGCGTCCAACAGCCATTGCACGACCAGCTGGGAGAATTGCAGTCGCCGACACTGGTCATGGCCGGTGAACTCGACGACAAGTTTCGCGCGATTGGAATGTCGATGGCCGACGCTATCCCTCGCGCTGTTTATTGTCTGATGCCCCAAGCCGGTCATGCGCCATACTGGGAGCAGCCGGAGGCATGCGTCAATATGGTCCGGCCATTCTTGCAGGGGGACGGCATCTCCGGTGATCACACGGTGGCAGGAGGGTAAAATAACGATGGCACAGATCAACTGGCAGACGGTCCGGTCATTCGAGGACATCAAGTACGAGAAGGCCGAAGGGATCGCCAAGATCACAATCAATCGTCCCCAGGTGCGGAATGCGTTCCGGCCGCAGACTATCTTCGACATGTCGGCTGCGTTTGCCGACGCCCGCGACGATCCCGCCGTCGGTGTCGTGATTCTCACCGGGGAGGGGCCGAAGGCATTTTGTTCGGGCGGTGACCAGAGCATACGTGGTGACGCCGGATATGTGGACGATCAGGGCGTTCCGCGTCTGAATGTGCTCGATCTGCAACGGACAATCCGCACTCTTCCCAAACCGGTGATCGCCATGGTCGCGGGGTATGCGATCGGCGGCGGGCATGTGCTCCACCTGATCTGCGACCTGACCATCGCCGCCGAAAACAGCCGCTTCGGGCAAACCGGCCCGAGGGTCGGCAGCTTTGACGGTGGGTACGGCGCATCGTACATGGCCAGGATCGTGGGCCAGAAAAAGGCCCGCGAGATTTGGTTCCTCTGCCGTCAATACAATGCGCAGCAGGCGCTGGCGATGGGCCTGGTGAATGCGGTCGTGCCGCTGGAACGTCTCGAAGAGGAAACTATTCAGTGGTGCCGTGAGATTCTGGCCAACAGCCCGCTGGCCATTCGCTGCCTCAAAGCGGCACTCAATGCCGACTGCGATGGACAGGCGGGACTGCAGGAACTGGCGGGGAACGCCACCCTCCTTTTCTATATGACCGCGGAGGCGCAGGAAGGTCGCGACGCCTTCGTGCAGAAACGCAAACCGGACTTCTCCAAATTTCCCCGGTTCCCCTGATGCCCGCCGACAGGAACAACACTCCGCAGCCGGTCATGTCGGTGTGGCTTCATGCGGCCCGGCCACGAACCTTGTGGGTCGGAGTGAGCCCGGTCATTGTCGGCTCGTCATTAGCGTGGCACGATGGGGCATTTCACCTGCTCTCGGCGGTGGCAGCGCTCGCCGGCGCTGTGGCAATTCAAATCGGGACGAATTTCGCCAATGACCTCTATGACTTCAAACACGGTGCCGACACTCCCGATCGGAGCGGACCACTGCGCGTCACCCAGGCGGGTCTGGTGACGCCCCACCAGATGCAGTACGCCATGTGGACCGCGTTTGGCGTCGCCATCCTCGTGGGAGCGTATCTCGTCGGACGCGGCGGGTGGCCAATTCTGATCGCCGGCCTGTTGTCGATCGCGGCGGGCATTCTCTATACCGGCGGGCCGTTCCCCTTTGGTTATCATGGGTTGGGCGAACCGTTTGTCTTCGTCTTCTTCGGTATTGTGGCCGTGACCGGCACATACTTCGTTCAGGCCCATCGGCTGACCGCTGCCGCGTTTGGACTGAGCATACCGATGGGGCTTCTGGCGGTTGCCGTCCTCGTCGTGAACAATCTGCGTGACATCGAAACCGACCGCCTCACCGGCAAAACGACACTGGCGGTCAGACTTGGACACGGCCGAACGCGATGGGAATACACACTGGTGATAGCAGCCGCCTTCCTGGTGCCAGTCATCCTGACCGCCAACGGGCAAAGTCCCGCCGGGATCCTGTTGTCGCTGGGCGCAGCGGTTCTCGCGATCCCGCTGGTCAGAACTGTCTGGCGTACAGCGAGCGGACCCTTGCTGAATGACGCGCTGGCACAGACGGCGCGCCTGCAATTGGTCTATGGATGCCTTCTTGCGGCGGGCCTGCTGCTCTGATGTATGCATCGTGGTCAATGTTCCCCTATGACAGGCCGCTCCCTCGCCCGATCGTGACCGCTCATGGTGTCTACCGGCTCCGGTCGGGACTGCTGCTGCAGGCGCACGATGGCGATGGGTTCGCGGGGCTGGGCGACAGCTCGCCTTTGCCGGGCTTTTCATCGGAGACGAGGGAGGATGTGCAGCGCCGATGGGAGGCGATTCGCGCGCAGGTGGAGCAAGCTCCGGTTCCACAGACACGCGATGAACTCGCCGGACTGTCCTCCACGCTTGAACGCTGGACCGATGGGTTGCCGTCGCTGCGTTTCGCGCTGGAGACCGCGCTGGCTGACTTGTCCGCGCGCCGCGCTGGCATTCCGCTGGCGCGATGGCTCGCGCCCCAGTCCGCCGACCGTGTTGAAGTGAATGCGCTGCTCAGCGCTATTGATGCAGACAGTCTGCGGGCGCAGGCACGCGCGGCGGTCCGGTCCGGTTACCACACGTTCAAGATTAAAGCGGCGGTGGGGCCGGTTCCTCGTGACGTGGAGAGGACCATGGCTGTCAGAAACGAAGTGCCGACCGCGGCGATTCGGATCGATGCGAATGGAGGGTGGACCCCATCCCAAGCGTCGCACGCCTTCGCCTCGCTGCGTGACGCGGCGCTGGAATTTATCGAGCAGCCCTTTCCCATTGGATTCGCTTCGCAGGCGCACGCTTTGTCCCAGGAATTCGGCATCCCGCTCGCTCTCGATGAAGAAGCCGGCAGTGTCGACGCTGCCCTGTGGCTCATCCGTGAGCATCTCTGTGATGTCGTGGTGACTAAACCCATGATCATCGGCGGCCTGGTGAACGCCATGCGTCTGGCCGACACAGCGCGCCAGGTCGGGATCAGGGTCACTTTCACATCGTCATGGGAAAGCGACGTCGGGCTGGCTGCGACGTTGCATCTCGCCGCCGCTGTCGGCCCAACTGTCGGGGCGTGCGGGTTGTCGACGGCTGGCATGATCGCCGAAGAGCTCGTGGAACCGGCCTTGCGAATCGACAACGGCTATCTCGCTATTGAGGGACATCATGGTCTCGGACTCACCCTCTGCCCACCGCAACGGGAGAACGCCGGAAATTTTCCCAAGCCATGAATATGCAATCGCCTCTACTCTATCCGACGACCATCCAGGCTAGCGTCGCCCCGGACAGACCGGCAATCATCGGGGACAATGGCATGGTCACCCACGCGGAGCTTGAAGGGAGGATCGTCGCTGCCGCGCGCCGGCTTGTGGCGCTGGGAATCGGCCCCGGCGACCGTGTGGCCATGAGCGCCCCTAACAGCTTGGAGTGGGTGGTCATCGCGCACGCCGTTGTCCGGCTCGGCGCCGCACTCGTGCCCCTGAGTACCCGTCTCGCGCCAGCCGAGCTTCTCCAGCAAATGGAACTGTTCAATCCCCGGCTGACGTTCGCCGACAACAGACCGTATGAAATCCTCGCGCGGGAACCCGCATTCGCAGGCCAGCTGGTCCTCCTGGAACAATCCACTGACCGTGCACGCCGGTCGTGGGAGACCATCTCTCCGGCTCCCGTCGAGATTGGCCCGGAAGCAGATCCCGAGCGCGTCGGCACGATCATATCCACGTCGGGATCAACAGGGCCACCCAAAGGCGTGTGTCTGACACTGGCCAACCATCTCAGGGCGGCGGATAGCTCCCGACGCAATCTGGACAACACGGCTGCGGATCGCTGGCTGGTCAACATGCCGTTCTATCACATTGGTGGATTGGCCATTCTCTTCCGGGCCGCCACCAGCGGGCTGAGCATGGTCATTCACGATCATTTCGATGCCGAACGGACCATCGATGCCATTGGACATCAGGCCATCACGCATCTGTCGGTCGTCGAAAACACCTTGCGGCGTCTCCTCGACGCTTGGGAGAGCCGACCGGGCCCCTCGAAGTTGCGGGCCGTCTTGGCAGGTGGCGGTCCGGTCGATGTCGAATTGCTGCGCCGGGCGCGGATGCTCGGCATCCCCGTGCTGCCAACCTATGGACTGACAGAAGCGTCATCTCAAGTTGCGACACTGCATCCGGACGCACCCGTAGCGAAATTGATGACCGCAGGACGCCCCCTGCCACAATGCGAAGTCGAGATTCGCAACCCGGAGGGTGACATCGCACCACCGGGAACGGAAGGCGAGATTGCCATTCGCGGTCCCATGGTGGCCACAAAGTACTGGAGTCGCTCCGGAGAAACGACCGCGCGCGCGCCAGACGGGTGGCTGGCCACCCATGACATCGGCGTCCTCGATACTGATGGGTATCTGACCATTAGTGGCCGAATGGATGACATGATCATTTCCGGAGGAGAAAAGGTCTTTCCGGCCGAGGTGGAAAACGCGCTGTCCCACATTCCCGGAATACGTCGCGCCGTGGTCTTGGGAATCGCCGACCCGCGCTGGGGTCAGGCGCCAGTGGCGATGATCGAGATCGAGGGCAGCGCGCTGGATCACGCGGCCATGATCGCTCTTCTGAACAATCGCCTCGCCCACTACAAAATACCTCGGACATTCATCCCTGTGCCATCCATCCCGCTCACAGACAATGGCAAGATCGACCGCCGGCGGGCGCGCGAACTCTACCGGCAGCTTGCACCGAATCAACAGTTCGATTCCTGATCGCTGCCTGCCCATCTGCGGTCTCGTGTCCCCGCGCGCCACCCCTACTGTGGTCCCGATCCCATACAGACCGTCGGGCCTCCTGAAGGCGTGTCTGGCTTGTGCCGATAAACCAGACGGTGTTGCCATATCGCGTAGTGTGAGTTAATTCAGGGGGTTGAATGAGTGTTGAGCAGCCGGCGCCGGTAGCAGACGGTCA